>NZ_JBFRGY010000009.1:0-171465 GCF_052115565.1 Microbacterium sp. 2MCAF23
CTTCGTCATCAGCTCCGCGGCGCGCACCATCCGCCCTTGCACGACCCGGTCCGACATGTGCAGCACCGCCGCCAACTCCGCTGCAACACTGCGGGCGGCGAGATCCACTGACTCGCCCCGCACCCCGGACGCACCGTCCGCGGCGGCGAAGTCCTCCGCGAGCCGCTGGGCGACCGCGAGGTGTGCTTCCTTCAACGCTTGCAGGCGGGTGATCGTCGCCTCGGTCGTCGCCAACCCGTCCACGAGCGCGGCCAGCACGAGCACCGGATCCACCGGGTCCACCCCGGGATCCAGAACCGTGCCGGTCGAGCTCGTCATACCCCCATTCAACCCGGGGCCACCGACATTCCAGGCTCGGAAAGAGCCAGATCAGATCCCGAAAAGATCACAAACGGGTCACCGAATCCGATGGTCACATCCTGGGGTCCGAGCGCCCTGAGCGTCTCGCGAACGATGCTCACGGCGTGGCCTTCGACGATCGCGACGCGGCTATCGATCCGGCGCCGCCTGTGCTGCAGGGACTCACCCTAGGCTTGGTCCGTGGCGGAACCGATGATCCAGGGCAGCACGGCGCATGAGATCGCCGACTCGATCCGCGCCCAGATCGGATCCGGCGTGCTCGCCGTGGGGGAGGGGCTGCCCACCGTGCGCGCCCTCGCCGACCGCCTCGGAGTGAACCGCAACACGGTCGCCGCCGCCTACCGTGCGCTCGCCCGGGCCGGTGCCGTGGAAAGCCGCGGTCGCGGTGGCACCGTGGTCGCGGGACCCGTGCGCACGGAGGAGGAGGGCTTCGCAGCGGAGACCGTGCTGCGCGACCTCGGCAGCGGCAACCCGGATCCGGATCTGCTGCCCCTTCCGGTGCTCGCCGAGGTCGACCTGCGCACGCCGGCGCTCTACGGCGACGCGCTCATCGACGAGGGGCTGCGCACCTGGGCGACGCGGTGGCTGGCGGAGGCGCAGCCGCGCGGCGCGGAACTGTCCGTGACCTCGGGCGCGGTCGACGCGCTGGAGCGTCTCCTCGTGGCCTCGCTCGCCCATGGCGACGTGGTCGGACTCGAGGACCCGTGCTTCCTCTCCAGCATCAACGTGGTCCGACTCGGCGGGTACCGCCCTGTCGGCATCCCCCTCGACGAGGAAGGCATCACGGTCGCCGGGCTGCAAGCGGCGATCGACGCGGGCGCCCGCACCGTGGTGTGCACGCCTCGGGCGCACAACCCCACCGGCATCAGCCTGAGCGCGGAGAGGGCGGCCGAGCTCCGCGCGGTGTTCGCGGAAGCGCCGCACGTGCTCATCATCGAAGACGACCACTACTCCCTGCTCTCGCGACGGCCGTACCACTCCGTGATCCCCGACGGGCATCCGCGCTGGGCGCTGGTGCGGTCGATGTCGAAGTTCCTCGGTCCGGATCTGCGCCTCGCGCTGCTCGCGTCGGATCCGGACACTGCGGCTCAACTGCGCACTCGGCTCTCGCCCGGCAAGACCTGGGTGAGCCGGATCCTGCAGCGGGTCGCCGTCGGCATGCTCGATCATCCGGACACACCGGCGGCGCTCGAGCGCGCCGGAGCGCACTACGCCGAGCGCGGCGATGCCCTGCGCGCGCTGCTGCGCGAGCGCGGCATCACGGTGCGCGGCGACGACGGTCTGAACGTCTGGGTGGAGTGCGGCGTCGACGGCCGCGCCGTGTCCGAGGCGATGATGCGCCGCGGCTGGCTGGTGCGCACGGGCGGCGGATTCCTGCTCGAGCCGGACGAGGCCTCGCCGCAGATCCGGCTCACCGCGCACACCCTCGGCGACGCCGAGCTGCGCACCCTCGCCGACGACCTGCAGGCCGCGATCGCCGACGCGCGCCGGCGCTGAGGGGATCCGGGCGCCATAACCGCCGCCGCTAGGATTCCTGCGTGGCTAACCGCAAGACCAAGAAGACCGCACCCGCGTCCGCTCGCCCCGTGACGCGCGCCCGCTCCGGCAACCCCGCGAAGCGCCCGGTCGAGCAGCTGCCGCCGGTCACCCTGGGCGACTGGATCGGCGCCGCCCGTCCGCGCACCCTGCCCCTGGCGATCGCTCCGGTGCTGGTCGGCACGGGGGCCGCGCGGCTGGGGGATCCGCAGTTCCACTGGGTGATCGCGCTCGCGTGCCTCGCGGTCGCCGTGTGCCTGCAGATCGGCGTGAACTTCACGAACGACTACAGCGACGGCGTGCGCGGGACCGACGCGCACCGGGTCGGCCCCGCACGCCTCACCGCCTCGGGCCGGGTGAGCGCCAAGAGCGTGCTGTACACCGGGCTCGCGTTCTTCGCGCTCGCGGCGATCGCGGGCCTCGGCATCACGATCCGCACCCAGCAGTGGTGGCTGATCGCGGTCGGCGCGGTGTGCATCGTCGCCGCCTGGTTCTACACCGGCGGCAAGCGCCCCTACGGCTACAACGCGCTCGGCGAGGTCTTCGTCTTCGTGTTCTTCGGGCTGGTGGCGACGCTGGGCACGACCTGGGTGCAGTCGCTGAAGCTGCCGCAGGAGGCCTGGATCGGGGCCGTCGCGGTGGGGCTCTTCGCGTGCGCGGTGCTGCTGGCCAACAACCTGCGCGACATCGACCAGGACCGCGTGGTAGGCAAGCGCACGCTGACCGTCCTGATCGGCAAGCGGGCCACGCAGGTCGTGTACACGCTGTTCGTGATCCTGCCGTTCCTCGCCCTCGTGCTGCTCGCCCTGTTCTACCCGGTCGCCTGGGTCGGGCTGCTGGCGCTGCTGGCGTTCCTGCCGGCGCTCGTGATCGTCTGGGCGTACCGGGAGCCCAGGGAGCTCGTGGTAGCCCTGGCGCTCACCTCGCTCGGCACGCTCGCCTATGCCGGAGCGCTGTTCTGGGCGTTCATCTCGCCCACCGTATGAGCGGATCCGGATCCGCTCGGGTGAGCGCCGTCCCGCGCCCGCCCACCGTGTGCATAGGGTCTTTTCGTAGGATTCGGAGCATGCCTCTGAGTTCGTCGCGCCCGTCCGCGCCCACCGGCTCACTCGGTGATGCCGCTCTCGGAGACCGATCGGTGGCACGCTCATCCCGACGTTCGCGCCTTGTCCGGACCACGGCTGCCGTCCTCGGCGTCGCGCTCGCGGCCGGTCTCGCGGCCTGCTCGAGCGATCCCGTGGCCGATCAGTACCGCAACGGCGACAACAAGGGCTACATCGGCTCCGACGGCATGCGCGTCGAGGAGATCAAGCCGGCCGACCGCAGCAAGCCGGTCGCGTTCGCGGGCACTCTCGAGAGCGGTAAGAAGTTCAGCAGCACCGAGATCGCGGGCGATGTCACGGTCGTGAACTTCTGGTACGCCGCGTGCGGCCCCTGCCGCGTCGAGGCGAACGACCTCCAGTCGGTCTGGCAGAAGTTCGACGGCAAGGGCGTCTCGTTCGTCGGCGTGAACACCTACGACCAGGCCGGCACTGCCACGGCGTTCAACGACAAGTACGGTGTCACCTACCCGAGCATCATCGATGTGAACACGGGCGACGCGAAGCTCGCCTTCGCCGAGGTCACCTCGATCCAGGCGACGCCCACCACGCTCGTGCTCGACAAGCAGGGCCGCGTCGCGGCGCGCGTGATCGGCCCGATCGGATCCGCCTCGATCCTGGAGACGCTCGTCCAGGACGCACTGGACGAGAAGGCATGAGCGTGCGCGCACCTCGCACGTCTGTCGTCCCGGTGAGGCCGATGCCGGCGGCTTCCGTCCCGGCGACTCCCGCCCCGCGGAGGTCGCGGGCGTGAACATCGACGCGATCGTCGGATCCGGCGCCCTCTGGGCGGCCCTTCCGGTCGCCATGCTCGCAGGGCTCCTGTCCTTCCTCTCGCCCTGCGTGCTGCCGCTCGTGCCCGGCTACCTCGGGTTCGTCGGCGGTGCGGTCGGCGGATCCGCGCCCCAGCAGGACGGAACCACGAAGGCGCCCACGCGTCGCCAGATGGTGCTCGGAGTGCTGCTGTTCATCCTCGGCTTCACGGTGGTCTTCATCCTCATGGCGGTCGTCGGCGGCACTGCGGGCGTGTTCCTGCTGCGCTGGGGCGACCTGATCACCCGCATCCTCGGCGCGGTCATCATCGTCATGGGCCTCGTCTTCATCGGCGTGTTCGGCTTCGCCCAGCGCACCGTGCGGATGAACGTATCCGGCCGTGCGGGTCTCATCGGCGCCCCGCTGCTCGGCATCGCGCTGGGCATCGGCTGGAGCCCGTGCCTGAGCCCGACGCTCTCGGCGATCGTCGCGCTGTCGGTCAACGTCGGCGATGTGAGCCGCGCGGTGTGGCTGGGCGTCGCGTACTCGCTGGGCCTCGGGATCCCGTTCCTGCTCGTCGCGCTGGGCTTCGGCTGGGCCACGCGCTCGCTGACGTTCCTGCGCCGCCACGTGCGCGTCGTCAACATCGTCGGAGGCGCACTGCTCATCGTGCTGGGACTGCTGATGGTGACCGGCGTCTGGAAGGCGATCATGTCGAGCATCGGGGCGGTGGTCGGCAGTGTCGAACTCCCGCTCTGACTCCTCGTCGACCGTGCTTCGACAGGCTCAGCAACCGCGCGACCGTGCCGAGGCGTCCGCCACCACGACCGTTCGAGCCCTTCGACAGGCTCAGGAACCAAACCGCAGGGACCGGGAATGAACAAGGACAGCTCGAAGAAGGACGCGGGCGCCGATCGTTCGACCGACCCGCTGCGCCCGAGCGACCACATCGACGGCGACGGCGATTCCCGTGGCGACGGCGTCGACTCCCCGAAGCTGAACGTCGTCGGCTGGCTGCGCTGGGGCTGGCGGCAGCTGACAAGCATGCGCACCGCGCTCGTGCTGCTGCTGATCCTCGCGATCGCCGCGATCCCGGGCTCGATCTTCCCCCAGCGGATGGCGGATCCGAACGGCGTCACGCAGTGGAAGGCCGATCATCCGGATCTGTTCCCGATCCTGGACGGCATGCAGCTGTTCGACGTCTACCTGTCGGCATGGTTCTCGGCCATCTACCTGCTGCTGTTCCTGTCGCTGGTCGGCTGCGTGATCCCGCGCATCAAGCACCACCTCAAGGCGCTGCGCGCGCGCCCGCCGCGAACCCCCGTTCGGCTGGCCCGCCTCGACGATCACCGCGTCCTCGAGCGCGCGGTCGCCGGCGATGCTTCGACAGGCTCAGCACAGGCGCGGGCCGCGGCCGAGCAGAGCATCGCGATCGCGGAGAAGCAGCTGCGCGCCCTGCGCTACCGCGTGGAGCGCTACGACGACAAGCGCGGCTTCTCGGTGTCGGCCGAGCGCGGGTACGCCCGCGAGACCGGCAACCTGCTGTTCCACCTCGCCCTGCTCGGGGTGCTGGTCTCGGTCGGCATCGGCGGCAGCTTCGCCTACACCGGTCAGCGCGTGGTCGTGCAGGGCACGAGCTTCGTGAACACGCTGCTGGACTACTCGTCGATGAACCGCGGCCGCTTCGTCTCCGACGATGCGCTCGCGCCCTACCGGATGACGCTGGACTCCTTCGACGTCACCTACCAGCCCTTCGAACAGGGCAAGTCGTCGTCGGGCCAGGCCGGGAACTTCGCCGCGAACGTCACCGTCTCCGAGCCCGGACAGGATCCGCACAAGGCCGACGTGAAGGTGAACCACCCGCTCGGCATCGCGGGAGACCGGGTCTACCTGCTCGGCAACGGCTACGCCCCGACCATCACGGTGCACAACGCCAAGGGCGACGTCGTCTTCCACGACTCCGTGCCGTTCCTGCCGCAGAACAACAGCACGATGATGTCGATCGGCATCGTCAAGGTCGCCGATGGTCTGCCCCAGCAGCTCGGCCTGCAGGGCTTCTTCTACCCGACCTCGGCGAAGCTGACCTCCGGCGCGCTCACCTCGGTCTACCCGGCCCTGGTGAACCCCACGCTGACGCTGAACGTGTTCGCCGGCGACCTCGGCATCGACGACGGGACTCCGCGCTCGGTATACGTGCTGGACACGGGCTCGATGACGCAGCTCACCGGCGGCAAGACCGGGGTGAAGTCGATCGAGCTCGCCCCGGGCGAGACCACCGCGCTGCCGAACGGTATGGGCACCATCACGTTCGACAACGAGGCCCCCAAGGACGCGAAGGACTACACGCAGTCCGTCAAGCGCTACGTCTCGCTGCAGATCCACCACGACCCCTCCGAGCAGTGGGTGCTGGTGTTCGCCGCGCTCGCACTGATCGGACTCGTGCTGGCGCTGTTCGTGCCGCGCCGCCGCATGTGGGTCAAGGCGACCGTGGTCGACGGCCCGGGCGGAGCGAAGACAGTCCGCCTCGAGTACGCCGGTCTCGCACGCGGTGAGGATCCGACCCTCGCCGCCGCCGTCGAGGACCTGCGCGACGGACATGCCCGCCTTCTCGACGCCGACGGCATGACCGCAGCGGTTCCCGAGGAGGGGCCGATTCCTGATGCGGATCCGGTTCCCGGTACGGATCCGGCTGCAGCGGACGTTCCCGACGCCGCCACCCTCGACGAACCAGAGCCCGATGACAGCGGAAATCCGCGGAAGTAGGCTGACAGCATGAACTTCGACTCCCTGTCGATCCTGACGATCTGGACGGCGGTGGCGATCTACGCCGCCGCGTTCATCGCCTACGCGTTCGACCTCGCCAAGCGCTCGCAGCTCGCCGCCGACGCCAAGGCCGTCGTACCGGAGCGCGAACTGGTCGGGGCGACGGTGGGCGCATCGGCGTCCTCACCGGCGCGCACCGCGGGCTCCGCCGGGGCGGGAGCAGGGCCGACCGCCCCGCAGCGCTTCGTCATGGCGCGGATCGGCACGGCGCTGACCTCGCTCGGATTCCTGTTCCACCTCGCCGGCGTTGTACTGCGCGGCATCGCCGCAGGCCGGGTGCCGTGGTCGAACATGTACGAGTTCTCCATGACGGGGACGCTGCTGATCATCGCGGTGTACGTCGGGGTGAACATCTGGTTCGACCTGAAGTACCTCGGCACCTTCATCGTGGGCCTGGTCGTCGTGCTGCTCGGCGGCGCCGCCACCGGCTTCTACGTCGAGGTCGTACCGCTCGCGGATCCGCTGAAGAGCGTGTGGCTGGTGATCCACGTGTTCGTGGCGTCGCTGGGCACCGCGTTCTTCGCGCTCGCCTTCGCGCTCAGCGTGTTCCAGCTCATGCAGGCGCGCCGCGAAGCGAAGATCCTCGCGGACGCGCCGAAGGCGGGCCCGCGCTTCCTCGCGACCCTGCCCTCCTCGGAACGGCTGGAGGGCCTCGCGTACCGGTTCGCGACCGTGGGCTTCATCTTCTGGACGTTCACCCTCATCGCGGGATCCATCTGGGCCAACGACGCCTGGGGCCGCTACTGGGGCTTCGACACCAAGGAGACCTGGACGTTCATCATCTGGGTGCTCTACGCGGGCTACATCCACGCCCGCGCGACGCGGGGCTGGCGCGGATCCCGTTCGGCGTGGCTGTCGATCGTCGGCTTCGCCGCGGTGCTGTTCAACTTCACCATCGTGAACCTGTTCTTCAAGGGCCTGCACGTCTACTCGGGCCTGAGCTGAGCGCGTTGTCCCAGGGGGCCCGGCGGTGACCGCGCGGCGGGCCAGGCTGCGGCCCGGCGCGCTGGCCGTCATCGCCCTGGCCCTGATCGCCACGGGAGTCGTCGTCAGCGGACTCCTGCCTCTCGCGGACGCGGGCGCGCTGGCCGGGCGCACGGCTCCGGTGCTCGGCTTCGTGATCGCGATCACGATCGTCGCCGAGCTCGCGCGTGATGCCGCCGTGTTCGACGTGATCGCACAGCACCTGGCCCGATGGGGGCGCGGCCGGGTGATCGCGCTCTGGGGTGCTGTGATCCTGCTCGCGGTGATCAGCACCATCTTCCTCTCTCTCGACACGACCGCGGTGATCGTCACACCCGTCGTCGTGCTCCTCGCGCAGGGCGTGGGCGGCTCGCCAATGCCGTTCGCGCTCGCGACGGTCTGGCTCGCCAACACGGCCTCGCTGCTGCTGCCGGTGTCGAACCTGACGAACCTGCTCGCCGCGCCGACCATGGGCTCGGATCCGCTCGCCTTCCTCGCGCTGAGCTGGGCACCCGCGCTCGCCGGCGTGCTCGTGCCGGTCGTGATCCTCACCCTCGCGCACCGGCGCACGCTCTTCGGCCGGTACTCGGCGCCTGTGCGGGCTGAGCCCGCCGACCGGGTGCTGTTCGTCGTCTCAGCCGTGGTGCTCGTCGCCCTGCTGCCGCTGCTCGCGCTCGTGCGGGATGTGTGGATCCCGGCCTCGGCCGCCGCCGTGATCCTGATCGTGCTGTTCGCGGTCCGCCGGCGCCGCGCCCTGCGTCTCTCTCTGGTGCCGTGGCAGGCGCTGGGGCTCGCCGCCGCGCTGTTCGTGATCGTCGAGGCTGCTCACGTGCGCGGGCTCGCGGCGCTGCTCTCACCGCTCGCCGCGAGCGGGCACGGTCTGCTCGAGCTGCTGCGCGTGGCGGGCATCGGCGCACTCGCGGCGAACGGCATCGACAACCTTCCCGCCTACCTCGTGCTCGAGCCGATCGCCGGGCATGACCCGGTCGCGCTGATGGCGCTGCTCATCGGCGTCAACCTCGGCCCTCTGGTGACGCCCTGGGCCTCGCTGGCGATCCTGCTGTGGCACCACCGCGTCTCCGCGCTCGGGGTGTCGATCTCGTGGGGGCGCTTCGCCCTGTGGGGTCTCGTCGCCGCAGTTGCCACGGTGGGCGCGGCCGTGCTCGCGCTCGCCGCCGTTTCCTGAATCGCGAATCAGGGTTATCGTCGCGGCATGTGCCGCAACATTCGATGCCTCCACAACTTCGAGCCGCCGACGAACGATGACGAGGTGCGCGAGGCCGCGCTCCAGTTCGTCCGCAAGGTGAGCGGATCCACTCATCCGTCGCGCGCGAACACCCCTGCCTTCGAGCAGGCGATCGACGAGATCGCGCTCGCGACCCGGCGCATGCTCGACCAGCTCGTCACGAACGCCCCGCCCAAGACACGCGAGGCCGAGGCGATCAAGGGGCGCCAGCGGCACGAGAAGCGGATGGAGCGCGAGGTCAGGATCCGCACCGCGAGCGCTTAAAGGATCGGCGTCGCCACGGGCGGGGCCTTTCGCGGGCGGGCTTCCGGCACCGTACGCTCGACGAGAAGCACGACAGTGCAAAAGGGGGCATCATGCGCAGACGTCAGGTGACGATCATCACGGGGGAGCCCGGCCCGGCGGCCGGCGGAGTGCGGATCGAGCCGTTCACGTTCGGCCTCGTCGGCGCGCTCGGCGTTCTGGTCGCGCTGCTGATCGGCGCGATCGTGGGGCAGCTGTCGACGGTGCTCGTGTACATCGGGATCGCACTGTTCCTCGCCCTGGGGCTCGACCCGATCGTGCGAGTGATCGAACGGAAGCTGCCGCGCGGAGCGGCAGTGGCGATCGTGGTCATCGTCGTGGTGCTGGCCTTCGCCGGCATCCTGCTGGCGATCGTTCCGATCGTGGTGCAGCAGATCGCCCATCTCGTCGAGACCGGACCGAAGATGATCGATGACATGCTGCGCAGCGACTGGTACCGGCAGCTCGCCGCGCAGTACGGCGACTCGTTCAGTCAGGCCGTGGACGGGATCGCGAAGTTCTTCAAGGATCCTGGCAACATCACCAAGATCGGCGGCGGAGTGCTCGCGGTCGGCGCCGGCATCGCGGGCGGCTTCACCGGCTTCACGATCGTGCTGATCCTGACGCTGTACTTCATGGCCTCGCTGCGCACCATGAAGCGCACGGCCGCCCGGTTCGTGCCCGCCTACCGGCGCCCGCGGTTCACGGAGATCGTCGAGGATGTCTCGGGCGCGGTCGGTCGTTACGTGATCGGTCAGGCGAGCCTGGCGCTCATCAACGGCGTGCTGAGCCTGTTCTTCCTCACGATCATCGGGGCGCCGCTGCCGGCTCTGCTCGCCCTGATCGCGTTCATCGGATCGCTGATCCCGCTGGTGGGGACCCTGTCCGGATCCATCATCATCTCGCTCATCTGCCTGTTCGTCTCGCCGGTGACGGCGCTGATCGCGTTCGCGTACTACCTCGTCTACATGCAGATCGAGGCCTACGTCATCAGCCCGCGCATCATGAGTAAGGCGGTGGCCGTTCCCGGTGCGCTCGTCGTGATCGCCGCCGTCGGCGGCGGCGCACTCGGCGGGATCCTCGGTGCGCTGGTCGCGATCCCGGTCGCCGCGAGCGCGATCATCATCATCCAGAAGGTGCTCTTCCCCGCGCAGGATGCCAAGGTCGTCGCTCCGGAGGACGCGCGCACGGCGTGAGCGCCTGACGATGCGAAGACAGGCGCGGCCCCGGGGGAGGTGGGGTCGCGCCTGCCGCTTCCAAGCTCAGATCGCCGGAGCCAGTATCGCGCGGACCGAGGTCGTGCGCCGCGCCGCCACGGCCAACGTCGTCGCGATCAGTGCGAGCGCGGCCCAGACTAGCAGCGCCGCGATCGCGGATCCGATGCCGTCCTCGCCCAGCAGCGCGGTCGCCGCGGACGAGGTGGGCAGGAACCCGGCGATCGTCGCGAGCCACCCGGGCAGCGTCGAGATGATGCCCGCGCCGAGCGCGGCCACGCCCATGACCGCGGAGATCCAGCGGCCGATGCCGCCGAGTACGGCGACCAGCGCCTGGTTCACGGCGGCGAAGGCGATCCCGGCGAGCACGGCGACGCCCGCGAAGCCCCACCACCGCGACGGGTCGTACTTCGCGACGATCTCGACCACGAGGGCGACCAGCAGGCCCTGTCCGGCGCCGATCGCGGCAGCCGGAGCGAACGCGCGCAGCGCGAGCGAGCCCGAGGCGCGGCGGGAGGTGAGGGCTCCCGCGGTGAACGCCCGCATCACGAGGAACGTCACGAGGCCGCCGAACCACAGCACGACCGCCGCGAGCAGCGGGATCGCGGTGGGACCGAACAACCCGCCCGAGGTATCGGCCGTCACCGGGTTCGCCACGACCTCGGCGAGCGACGATGCCTCGGAGTCGGTGCGCTTCGGCAATGAGTCGGCCGCCTGGTGCAGGCCCGACGCGAGGCCGGATGTGCCGGTCGCGAGCGAGCCGATGCCGGTGCTGAGCTGGGATGCGCCGTCGGCGAGCTGCGTCGCCCCGGACTGCAGCCCGGTGGCACCGGTCGCGAGGTTGCCCGCGCCGGTCGCGCTCTGCGACGTGCCGTCGGCGAGCTGGCCGAGACCCGCGGAGAGCTGGTTGACGCCGTCGGCGGCGGCGCGGAACTGGCCGGCGAGAGTGGAGGTGGCCTTCGCATTGAACGCTGTGAGGCCGGAATCGGCGCCGTCCGCGTAGCCGCTCGCCTTGCCCGCTGATGTCGCTGCTGTCTCAGCATCTTGGGCGGCTGCGCCGACATCGAGGCAGAACGCCGATGAGGCGAGAGTCGGATCCTTCGCGCAGTCCTGTGCGAGTTCTCCGAGCTTCTGCGCGAGCGCCGCCGTCTGAGCGGCCGAGGTCTTCGCATTGCTCGCCGCCGTCGCGGCAGCGCCACTGAGTTCCGCCGGCACGAGCCCCTGCGCCTGCAGTGCATCTGCACCCTGCGCGAGCCCTGCCCCCGCCTGGTTCGCTCCGGTCTGCGCCGACGTGATCCCCGAGGCGATCGTGCTGAGGCCGTTCGAGAGCTGCGAGGCGCCGTCGGCGAGCTGGCCCGCACCGTCGGCGAGCTTGGTCGCGCCGTCAGGGAGCGCCGCCGCCCCGGTCGCGGCGGACGAGGCGCCCGCGGCGAGCTTGTCGGCGCCGTCCGCCGCCTCGCCGATCTTGTCTCCGAGCGTGCCGAACCCGACCAGCACGTTCTGCAGCGTGTTCTTGGAGATCTCGGTGCCCATGGTCGACGCGGCGGTCGCGGCGATCTGGTTGGCGATGAGTCCGTCCGCGGCGCGAGCCTGCGGAGCAGTCGTCACCGAGATCGTCGCCTTCTCGGCGGGCTTCGCCGGATCCTGCACGGCGCTGCCACCCGAGACCGCGGCCGCGGAGAAGTCCTTCGGAATACGCACGACGGCCTGGTACGTGCCGTCCTTGAGGCCGGCCGCGGCATCCTTCTCGTTCGAGATGACCCAGGAGAGGTTCTCGTCCTTCTTTCCGGTGCCGTCGACGAGGCCGGCGGAGAGCTGACGGCCGAGCGGAGCGAGCTGGCCGTTCACCGTGACCGGCTTGTCGTCGTTCACGATCGCGGCGGTCATCGTGTCGAGGCGCTGGGTGGGGTCCTGCAGGGCGGCCACGAGCACGCCGCCGAGGACGGCCGGCAGCAGCAGCACGCCGATGAGGGTGAGGGCGGTGATCGGCTTGTGCGAACGGGCGTGTTCGATCAGCGCGGACAGGCGATTGGTCATGCGGTCACCTCGTCGAGGTCAGTGGTGGGCGCGTCGGGGGCGAGGGGTTCTGGTCGGACCTGTGGATGGTCGAGATCATGCCTCTGCGGGTCGGCCCAGCCGGCGTCGGCCAGCAGTCGGACGGCGGCGGAGGCGTCGGCGGCCGTGGTGACCACCGCGAGAGTGCCGCGGCGCGCGGCGTCGCGCAGCATGGCGACGGCCTGCTCGCTCTGCGCGAGCGTGAGGCGGTCGGCGCCGTCGATCACGACGAGCGTGGTGCGCCCGCGCAGGGCGTCGCGCAGCTCCCGCAGCGGATCCGCCCCCGTCCGGCCGTCCACGATCACGCAGCCGACGTGCGCACGCACCCAGGCGGCGCGCCCCGGCAGGAGGTGTCCCGCCACACGCAGGCGTCCCCCGGAGGGTACGCGCGCCGTGAGGGCGAGCGCCACCGCCCGACGCACGGCCTGGTCGGCGCCGGTCAGCACGAGCGCGGATCCGGCCGGCACGCGCAGATCCCGTCCTTCCACGGCGCCCGCCACGGTCAGGCCGTCCGCGGCGATCACCGAGTCGTCGCCCGGCCAGGCCGCCAGGTGCCGCTCGCGCTCCACGGCCTCGCCCTCGATGTCGACGCTCGGCAGGACCTTCTCGAGCCACGCGGGGATCTCCCACGCGCGCTCGCCGAGGATCGCCATGAGCGCGGGGATCAGCGTCATCCGCACCAGGAAGGCGTCGATCGCGATGCCGGCGGCGAGGCCGAGCGCGATGGGCTTGAGCGAGGAGTCGCCCTCGGGCACGAAGGCCACGAACACGGCGAACATGATGAGTCCCGCCGCGGTGACGACCTTCGCGGATCCGGCGAAGCCGCCGCGCACCGCGCGCAGTGCAGCGGCCCGGCGCTCGGCGCGGTCGGCGCTGCGGGAGCCGGCATCGTGCACGTAGTCCTCGCGCATCCGGGAGACGAGGAAGACCTGGTAATCCATGGCCAGGCCGAACAGCACGCCCATCAGGATGATCGGCATGAAGCTGATGATCGGTCCGACCCGGGCGACGTGCAGGGCGTCGGCGAACCAGCCCCATTCGAAGACGGCGGAGACCACGCCGAACGCGGCCACGATCGAGAGCAGATAGCCGAGCGCCGCCGTGACGGGCACCCAGATCGAGCGGAACACGATCGTCAACAGCACCAGTGACAGACCGATCACGAAGATGCCGAACGGCAGCAGCGCGGCGCCGAGCTGGTCGGAGATGTCGATCGCGACGGCGGTGAACCCCGTCACCTTCACGTCGATGCCGAACTTCTTGAGCCACTCGTCATGGTGCGAGCGCAGCTCGCGCACGAGGTCGGCGGTGGCCGGAGCGTCCGGCGCGGTCGTGGGGATGACCTGGACGATGCCGGTGTCGGCGGTCTGGTTCGGGGTCGCCAGGGCGATCTCGGCGACGCCGGGGAGCTTGGCGACCGCATCGCCCAGATCCTTCATGAGGCCGACAGGATCCTTCGACGTCACGATGGTGCCGGTGAGGATGAGCGGTCCGTTGAACCCGGGGCCGAAGTGCTCCGCGGTGAGGTCGTAGTTCTCCCGCGCCTCGGATCCCTTCGGCTGCACGCCCGAGTTCGGCAGGGCGAGTGCGAGGTTCGCGGCGGGCACGGCGACGACGCCCAGTCCCAGGACGATCGCGAGCGCGACCAGCACCGGGTGCCGGGTGACGCCGCCCACCCAGCGCTCGGAGAACCGACGACGGGGCGCCGCCTCGGACGCGCCCTTCTTGGCACGGCGGGGCTTGGCGAGGCGGCCGGCCGCGCGGCCCTTGAGGAAGCCGAGGATGGCCGGCGTCAGGGTGACGGCGATGAGCACGGCGATCATCACGGCGACCGCCGCCGCGATGCCCATCGTGGTGAGGAACGGGATCCCGGCGAAGCCGAGGCCGATGAGAGCGATCAGGACGGTGATGCCGGCGAAGACCACCGCGGATCCGGCCGTGCCGGTCGCGCGAGCCGCCGACTCCTCGGGATCCACTCCCGCGCGTACCTGATCCTGGTGTCTCGCCATGATGAACAGCGCATAGTCGATGCCCACGGCGAGCCCGAGCATGAGCGCGAGCAGCGGGGTGGTCGAGGAGACCGAGGCGAACGCCGTGGCGGCGAAGATCGCGGCCATCGAGACACCCACGCCCAGCACGGCCGTGAGCAGCGGCATGCCGGCCACGACGAACGAGCGGAACGTCACGATCAGCACGAGCAGCGCGATCACCAGGCCGATCCCCTCGGTGATCGAGATCGCGGGGATCGACATCGAGAACAGGTCTCCGCCGATCACGGCGTGCGCGCCCTGCGGCAGATCCTTCTCGAGATCGCTCACCGCGGTGCGCAGCGTGTCCTTCGTCGCGGCGGAGACGTCTGAGGCCTGGCCGTCGAACTGGAGGCGGACGATCGCAGCCGAGCGGTCGTCGGAGACCATGCCCGTCACGTGCTCGTCGTAGGGGCTCGTCGCGGCGAGCACCCCGTCGACCTTCCCGAGGTCGGCCACGGTGCGCTCGATCGGCGTCTTGTAGTCGGCGGCGGTGACGCTGTCGCCGTCGGCCGCCACGACGATGAACTGCGCGCTCGTGCCGCTCACCTGGGGGAACGTGCGCTCGAGCTGCTCCAGACCGGCCTGCGACTCGGTGCCCGGGATCGTGAAGGCGTTGTCCGTGCCCTTGCCGAGGGCGAGCGCCGCGCCGCCGGCGATGCCGAGCACCAGCAGCCAGGCCACGAGCACGCGCCACGGGTGCCGGAAAGACCAGCGGCCGAGCGAGGAGAGCAGTGTGGACACGGGTTCCTCCGAGGGGGTGCACGGGGCGAATTCGATACACTCGTGTATTCGATACGTCAATGTATCGTAGATCGAAGAGTGCGGGATAATCTGTGCGCGGGATGTGAATCGCGCAGTGGCGCGCGACGACGGAGGTGCGGATGACCGGCAATGCGACCAGGAGCCGGGAGAACACGCGGGCACGGTTGCTCGAGGCGGCGGCGCTGGTGTTCGCCGAAGAGGGGCTGGACGGCGCGACCGTCGAGGCGGTGTGCGAGCGCGCGGGCTTCACTCGGGGCGCGTTCTATTCGAACTTCGAGTCGAAGGACGAGCTGTTCCTCGAACTTGCCGGCACCGTGTCGGCCGAGCGCCTGACGGCCGTGCGGGCGCGGGTGACCGAGCTGAACGAGGCCGGGGCGCTCGCCCAGGACTGCGACGCGACGTCGCTTGTGCAGCAGGTGATGGACTCGGGCAAGGACGACCGACTCGGCGTCATGCTGCTCAGCGAGATCCGCCTCCGCGCCCTGCGCGATCACGCCTGGGGTAAGGCCTATCTCAAGCAGGAGCAGGAGATGGTCGCCGGCATCGCCCGGATCATCGACGACATCGCTGCGACCGGCACGATCTCCCTACGGGTCGACTCCGAGGTCGCCGCCCGCATGCTGCTGATCATCTGGGAGGGCACGACCGTGCGCGGCGCGATGGCCGGCAAGGACGACGCCCAGCTCCGCAGCACGGGCAGCGTCGAGCTCGGCCGGATGGTGTCCCTGCTGCTCGGCTGAGTGCTCGTCTTCGGCTCACTGGTCGCATCCTGCGGCCATCCGCCATCGGAAGCCGCATTCTGCGACCAGCGAGCAGATCCGGAATGTGCCTATCGGGCGGTCAGCAGCGCATGGCAGCGGGTCACGCGCTCGAGCCACCACTCCCACCGCTCCGCCGGTGCCTCCAGCCGTGCCAGCGCGCCGGGATCCGGCGTCACTCGGGCTGCGGACACCACCCCGCCGCGCGGGCGGGCATCAGCGACGTCGTCGGCGAACAGCGACGCGGTGCCGAGGCCGCAGTCGTGGTCGAGAACGGGCAGGGCCGCAGCCAGGGCGGCGCCGAGCGACAGGCCGACCGCGGTGTCGAGCGCGCTCGAGACGACCACGGGCAGCCCCGCCTCGGCGACGATCCGCAGCGCGCGCTCGATGCCGCCGAGCGGCTGGGCCTTGATGACGAGCAGATCCGCCGCACCCGCGCGGGCAACGGCCAGCGGGTCCTCCGCCTTGCGCACGCTCTCGTCCGCCGCGATCGGGATGTCGAGGTAGCGGATCCGCTCGCGCAGCTCGGCGAGCTCCTCGACGGTCGCGCAGGGCTGCTCGGCGTACTCCAGGTCGAACGGGGCAAGGGCATGGATCGCACGTTCGGCCTCGTCGACGTTCCAGCCGGCGTTCGCATCGATCCGGATCCTGCCCTCCGGCCCCATCTCCGCCCGCACGGCACGCACGCGGGCGACGTCGTCGGCGAGGCTCTGCCCCGCTTCGGCGACCTTGACCTTCGCCGTGCGGCAGCCGTCGAACAGGGCGAGCACATCGGGCACCCGGTCCGCCGGCACGGCGGGGATCGTCGCGTTCACACGGATCTCGGCGCGCACCGCGGCCGGCCGCGGGTGCCAGGCGTCCGCGATCGCGGCGGCCAGCCAGGTCGACGCCTCGGCGTCGCCGTACTCGGTGAAGGGGGAGAACTCGGCCCAGCCCTCCGGGCCCTCGAACAGCAGCGCCTCGCGGACGTCCACGCCGCGGAACCTGGTGCGCATCGGGAGCGCGACCACCCGCGCGGAATCGAGGATATCGGCGAGCGCGGGGAGGTCGGTCATGCCCCCATCATGCACCCGCGCATGCCGTCAGCCGATCCGCTTCTGCAGCTCCGCGAGTCGCCCTGAAGGGCGGAATCCGAGGGCGACGTTGACGGCCAGCATGTGCTCGTTCGACTCGGCGTTGTAGGTCACGACCCGCGGCGTCCGCGGCAACTCCTGCTGCAGTCTGCGCAGGTTCTCCAGCTTCACCCGCATGCCGAGCCTGTGGCCGCGGTCCTCCCGGCGCACGAGCGTGCCCCACTGGTACGCGGAACTGTCATCCCCGGAGACCACGAGCTGCGAGTAGGCCGCGACCTGACCGTCCGGGCTGAGCGCGACGACGCAGAATGAGGTGCGGCCCTGCGCGGCCACGAGCTCCTCGCTCTCGCCGACCTCCGCCACGCTGGGGGTCCCGGCCTCGATGTCGAGGTCGCCCATGGGCGCTTCGGTGTCGAGTGAGCTGGAGAGCGCGGCCCACCCCGCGACGAGGTCCTCGGGCACGGGGCCGGTCCAGCTGCGCAGCACGTAGCCGTCGTCGGGGGTTCCCGCGCCCAGGCGATCGAGCAGCTCCGGGGCCACGGGCAGATCGAGCACGCTCTCCCGGTCGCCCAGCGCGAGCGCATACCCGTGCCGGCGGCCGAACTCGACGCCCGGATGCCCTGTGCCGTCGGCGGGCGCGGAGGCGGCCCAACTCGTCTCGGCCAGGAAGGTCCGTCGGGAGCGCGCGATCGCGCGTGCCTCGATCTCCTCGAGAAGCGTGGATCCGACACCGGTCCTCCGCGCGTCCGGCACCACGTACACCGCGACATCGGCGAGATGGGTGTTGTCCTTGAGTGGCAACCCGAGTCCGGCTGCGCCGACGGCGCGGTCTTCGAGCCGGGCGAGGAACACCTGCCGTTCGAACACGGCGGAGGCCTGTCGCAGCTCCTGACGGGTCTCCTCGAGCGACCACAGCACGGCGTCGTCACCGCGGTCGGCGCGCAGGGCGGCGGCGTAGACCTCCCACCAGGCGTCCACTGCCGCGACGTCGAAGGGGTCGACGGGCCGGATGTCGATCGTCATGCCTCCACGCTATGGGAGTGCGATAGACGAGAATGTGCGGTTGACAATAGTGTGCGACGCACAATATCGTGATGGGCGTGAGTGAAGACGAGTTCGACGGACACCTGCAGGAGCTGCGGCGCGGCACGGTCGTGCTCGCGAGCCTGCGGCTGCTGCGCGAGCCCGGGTACGGCTACGGCCTGCTCGAGCAGCTGAGCGCCGCGGGCTTCCCCACCGACTCCAACACCCTCTATCCGCTGCTGCGACGGCTCGAGAAGCAGGGCTATCTCGCCAGCGAGTGGAACACCGAGGAAGCGCGACCGCGCAAGTTCTATCGCACCTCCGACGCCGGGCTCCGTCTGGCCGACACCCTCGCCCGCGATGTGCAGGCCATCGCTGCCGCCGCGAAGAATCTTCCCTGACCTCCTGGAGGAGAACATCATGGACACCGATACGACTCTCGCCGAGCGGTATGTGACCGCGGTGGCGCGGTCCGTTCCCGTCGCCGATCGCGCGGAGGTCTCCGCCGAGTTGCGCGCGTCGATCGCGGATGAGCTCGACGGCCGTCTCGCTGCCGGCGAGGAGGCGGGGGCGGCGGAGTACGCCGTGATCGCGGGGCTCGGCGACCCGATCGCCTATGCGGCCTCGCTCTCCGGGAGGCCGCTCGTATTGATCGGTCCCCGGTATTACGCCGCGTGGCTGCGGCTGCTACGGCTGCTGCTGATCATCGTCGTCCCGGCCGCCGCGCTCATCGCGGGCCTGGTCCGAGCGATCGGGGGAGGTGACGTGGGCGCGGTGATCGGTGCCATGATCCCGGCGATCATCACGTCCGGCGTCCACGTCGCGTTCTGGACGACTCTCGTCTTCGCCGCCTTGGAGCGGGTGGGATCAACGGGCGACACCGTGCTGGACTGGAGTCCCGACAAGCTGCCGCGCACCGTGATCCCCTCGGCGCGGCTCTCGGATCTGATCGGCATCGCGGTCATGACCGTGATCCTGATCGGATCCGTCATCTGGGACCGCACCATCGGCTGGGGCGATGAGCACGTGCATGTGCTGTCGCCCGCGCTGTGGCCCTGGGTGATGACCGCATGGTTCGCGCTGCTCGCAGTCGGGCTGATCGTCGAGGCGATCGTCGCCGTGCGAGGACGCTGGAGTGCGCCGCTCGCGGCTGTGAGCATCGCGGCGATCCTGGTCGCGATGATCGGCGCGATCATGCTGATCTGGCAGCGCGCGGTCATCGCCCCCGACCTGATGGCTCGGATGCAGGACGCGAGCACTCCGACCGCGGACGTCGTGCAGATCGTGAACATCTCGCTCACCGCCGTGCTCGGCGGGATCCTGATCGGCCTGCTGTTCGACGCCTATCGCAAGCTGGGTCTCGCCCGCGAGGTCTGAGCGGGTCCGCGGCGGACGGCACCCGGAATAGGCTGGATCCGTGACTGACAAGCTCGTCTCCGACCTGTTCGATCCCGCCGAGTGGACGCTCGCTCCTGGTGCGGGGGAGTACACCGACATCACGGCCCACGTCTCGAACGACGGGCGGATCGCCCGCATCGCCTTCGACAGGCCCGAAGTGCGCAACGCCTTCCGCCCGCACACGGTCGACGAGCTGTATCGCGCGCTCGACGAGGCGCGTCAGGATCCGCGCATCGGCGTCGTGCTGCTCACCGGCAACGGACCGAGCCCGAAGGACGGCGGCTGGGCGTTCTGCTCCGGCGGCGACCAGCGCATCCGCGGTCGCGACGGCTACAAGTACTCCGAGGACGAGGCGGCGGTGCCCGCCGAGGCGCAGGCGCGTGCGGGTCGCCTGCACATCCTCGAGGTGCAGCGGCTGATCCGGTTCATGCCGAAGGTCGTCATCGCGGTCGTGCCCGGCTGGGCGGCCGGCGGTGGGCACTCGCTGCACGTGGTCTGCGACCTCACGATCGCGAGCGCGGAGCACGGCCGGTTCAAGCAGACCGATGCGGATGTGGGATCCTTCGACGCCGGCTACGGATCCGCGTACATGGCACGCCAGACCGGGCAGAAGTTCGCCCGGGAGGTGTTCTTCCTCGCCGAAGAGTACTCCGCCGAGCGCGCGATGCAGGCGGGCGCCGTGAACCGCGTCGTGCCGCACGCCGAGCTCGAGCGCGAGGCGATCGCGATGGCGCGCACGATCCTGACCAAGTCGCCGACCGCGATCCGCATGCTGAAGTTCGCCTTCAACGCCGTCGACGACGGGCTGGTCGGGCAGCAGGTCTTCGCGGGCGAGGCGACCCGCCTTGCGTACGGCACGGACGAGGCGGTCGAGGGCCGCGACTCGTTCCTCCAGAAGCGCGAGCCGGACTGGTCCCCGTACCCCTGGCACTTCTGAACATGGCCTCTTCGGGTTTCGAAGCGCGCAAATGGCTCGATCCGCACCGCGGATGGGGTCATCTGCACGCTTCGAAACCGGGCGGAACGGGCGGCCGGTGGTGAGGCTGCAGGTCGCCGACGGTGCGGATCCGGTTGCGGTCGGGGCTGCGGTGCCCGGGGCGCTCGACGGCACGGCCCCGCTCGCGCTCGGCTTCGTGCCGGGTCCGGATGACGAGGTCGCCGAGGGCATCGGGGTCGTCATCGCGACCTCCGGCTCCACGGGCGTGCCCAAGAAGGTCGTGCTCTCCGCCGCCGCCCTGCGCGCGAGCGCGGAGGCGACAGCGCTCCGTATCGGATCGGGCCGCTGGCTGCTCGCGCTGTCCGCCGGCTACGTGGCGGGGCTCCAGGTGCTCGTGCGGGCGCACCTCGCGCGCACGATGCCCGTACTCCTGGACGGGCGGTTCACGCCGGCCTCGTTCGTCGCGGCGACGCGCGAGTTCGGCGCAGAGCCCCGGTACACGTCGCTCGTGCCGGCGCAGCTGACCACGCTGCTCGATGCCGCCGCTGACCGCGACGTCCAGGCCGCGCTGGCGTCGTACGAGGCCGTGCTCATCGGCGGGCAGGCGCTTCCGCCCACCCAACGGGAACGCGCCCGGGACCTCGGCGCCAGGATCGTGCGCACCTACGGATCCAGCGAGACCGCCGGTGGCTGCGTGTACGACGGCCTCCCGCTGGACGGTGTGCGCGCCGCTGTCGTCGACGGCGAGATCCGTCTCGCCGGGCCGACACTCGCCGACGGCTACCTCGGCGACCCCGACCTGACCGCGCGCACGTTCGTCGCCGACGGGGCCGGCGACCGCTGGTACCGCACGGGCGACGCCGGAACCGTCTCCGACGGCGCGGTCGCCGTGACCGGGCGCATCGACAACGTCATCGTTTCCGGCGGCGTCAACGTATCGCTGGACCGGGTCGAGCGCGCCGTGCGCGCCGTGCCGGGCCTCGAGGGCGCGATCGTCGTGGCGATCGATCACGACCGATGGGGCCAGGCGTCCGCGATCGTCGCCGCCGGCCCGGACGGCGCGGCGGGCGCGCTGCTGTCCGCCGCGCGGGACAGGGTCGCGGCCGAGGTGGGAGCGCCCGCCCGGCCGGACCGGATCCTGCTCGTCGCCGACCTTCCGCTGCTCGCCTCCGGCAAGCCCGACCGCCGCGCGATCGCCGCGCTGGCCGGGGGTCACGCGGCGACGGATACATCTCCCGGCGGATGACCGCATCGGATCCGGTCGCGTACCGTGAGGGGGTGTTCCGCACCATCCCGCGCTTCTGGCTCGTCTTCGACATCGTGGGCAGCGCCATCGGCCTCCTGCTGACGCTGCCGCTCACGTACACGTTCGAGGCCGGCACCATGAGCCGGTGGATCCCCGACGGGCCGGTCTCGGTCGTGCTGGTGCTGCTGGTCGCGGTGATCCTCTGGGGTGCGGCCGCGATCAGCCGGCTCTCTCCGGTGCTCGCCCTGATCGTGGCGTGGATCGGCGCCCTGCTGCAGATGGCGTGCGGATTCTCCCCGGGCGCCTACGACCTCGCGATCCTCGCCGTGGTCTTCGCGACCTCGGCGTGGGGCTCGATGCGCCTGCTCTGGATCGGCGGCGCGTCGGCGCTGGGCGGGGGGATCCTCGCGGGCGGCTACATGTCGCTGATCAACGAGGAGGCGCTTCTCCAGGACACCGAGACGGGCCTGCGCATCGCGCTGGTCGCCGTGCTCCTGGGCACGGTGTCCGTGCTCACCCTGGTGATGGCATGGGGTGCCGGCCTGCTGTGGCGGGTCGTGCTGAACGGTCGTCGCACGCGCGACGCGCAGGTGCGCGCCGAGGCCGTCGCCGTCGCGGAGCAGGAGCGGGTGCGGATCGCCCGCGACATGCACGACGTGGTCGCGCACTCCCTCGCGGTGGTGATCGCCCAGTCGGACGGTGCGCGCTATGCCGCGGCCGCGGATCCGGCGCAGGCGACCGCGGCGCTCACCACGATCGGGCAGACGGCGCGGGCGGCCCTCTCCGATGTGCGGCTGCTGCTCGCGCAGCTGCGGCACAGCGAGGGGCAGGGACCGCAGCCCACACTGGCCGACCTCGAGACGCTGTACACGCAGGTGCGCGCCGCCGGGATCGAACCGCGCGTCACGGTCGACCCGATGCCGCCGGGGGAGCCGCCGGCCGGCATCCAGCTGGCGGTGTACCGCATCCTGCAGGAAGCGCTGACCAACGCGATCCGGCACGGCACCGGCGATGTCGACATCTGGCTCGGCTGGCATCCGGACGGCGTGCAGATCGCCGTCCGCAACGGTGTTCCGCCGGTGCCGCGGCAGGCGCACACCGAGCGCGGACACGGCCTGATCGGCATGCGCGAGCGCGCACAGCTGGTCGGCGGGACGCTCAGCGCCGAGCTCGAGGCGGAGGGCTTCGTCGTGCGTGCCGCGCTCCCGATCGGGCCGACCGCGCCCTGATCTGCGGTCCCGGGCCCGCGCCGGAGGATGACAGACTCTCTGGAGGCGCGGATCCCAACGCGCGGAACGAGGAGGCAGGATGATCCGGGTCGTGCTGGTCGACGATCAGGCGCTGTTCCGTGCCGGAATACGCATGCTCGTCGCGTCCCAGCCCGACCTCGAGGTCGTCGGCGAGGCGGGGAACGGGCAGGAGGCCATCGAGGTCGTGCGGGCGACGCGCCCCGACGTCGTGATGATGGACATCCGGATGCCGGTCATGGACGGGCTGACCGCCACGGCGCGCATCCTGGAGGAGGCGGATCCGCCGCGCATCGTGATGCTCACGACCTTCGACCTCGACGAGGCGGCCGCGCGCGCGATCCGTCAGGGGGCGAGCGGCTTCCTGCTGAAGGACGCGGATCCGGAGTTCCTGCTCGCGGCGATCCGCACGGTGCACTCGGGATCCAGCGTGATCGCGGCTTCCGCCACCCGCGACCTCTTCGCGCACTTCGCAGCGCCCGCGCAGACTCCGGTGCCGGCGAGCTACGGCGATCTCACCGAGCGCGAGAAGGAGATCTTCGCGCTCGCGGCGCGCGGCCTGTCCAACGCCGAGATCGCCGCTCGCGAGTTCCTCTCCGAGGCCACCGTGAAGACGCACATCAGCCGCATCCTCGCCAAGCTCGCCCTGCGCGATCGGGTGCAGCTCGTGGTGTTCGCGTTCGAGCACGGCCTGAACTGACCCGCCCTCAGCCCGCTTCCTGCTGCTGTCCTGCTCGCGCTCAGTCCGCCTCGCGCAGCAGCTCCCACAGCGCGCGTGCGGCGCGGGTCGGCGTCGCCCGCCACACCACGCCGAGGCGCGAGCGCACGTGCGGAGCGTCGATCGGGATCGCTCGGATCCCCTCCCAGCGTCGGCAGGTGGCGGCACTGACGACACCGACGCCGAGGCCGCGCACCGCGAGCTTCTCGACCGCGGAGGGCGTGGACACCTCCCAATGCGGGGTCCCCGCGCCCGGGCGTCCGGCCAGTAGGGCGTCCAGCGCCGCCCGGTCGCCGGTGCCCTCCGGGAGGGCGATGAGGTCCATGCCGATCAGCTCGTCCGGGCGGATACGACGCCGCGCCGCCCAGGGATGGGAGGGCGCCACCGCGGCGACCATCGGATCGTCGAACACGACCTCGGACCCCAGACCCTCCGGCGCCTGCTCAGCCCAGGCGACGAGCGCGATGTCGATCTCGCCGCGGCGGACCGCGCCGGTGAGCTGGGCGGACGTGTCCTCGCGCAGCCTCAGCTCGAGCCCCGGATGCGCAGCGCTGATCTCGGCGAGCGCGTCGTAGAACCGCGGCCAGGTGAGGCCGAACACGGTGCCGACGCGGAGCGTCCCGAGCAGCAGTCCGCGCAGGTCGGCGGCGGTGGCGCCGATCTCGCCGATCGCCTCGAGCGCCGCCCGGATCGCGGGCATGAGCCGCTCGCCCTCCTGGGTGAGAGCCACTCGGCGCGAAGTGCGGTCGAATAGGGCGATGCCGAGCTCGCGCTCGAGCTTCTGCACCTGCGTGCTCACGCCGGACTGACTCACACGCACACGTGCGGCGGCCGCGGTGAAGGAGCCGGTCTCGACGACGGCGAGGACGTAGCGCAACTGGTGGAGTTCCATCTCTCAGACAGATGATAGCGATAGGGATCAGCTGTTGGACGGATGGATCCGCATCGTCGATTCTGAAGAGGACGAAAGGAAACACCATGACCATCACCGAGACCTCGACCCAGACCGAGTCGACCGTCCCGATCCCCGTCCGTCTCGACATCGACACGGTCGCCCCGCGCTTCTCCCGGGCGCTCGCCGGGCTCGACGCGGCGATGGTCCGCGAGCTCGACGCCGCGGGCATCGACGCACGGCTGCGCGAGCTGGTGCGGCTGCGGGCGTCGCAGATCAACGGCTGCAGCTACTGCGTCGACCTGCACGCGGGCGACGCCGCCAAGGCCGGCGACACCGCCGCCCGGATCGCCGCGGTCGCGGTGTGGCAGGAGTCGCCGTTCTTCACCGCGCGGGAGCGTGCCGCGTTCGCGCTCACCGAGAGCATCACCCGCCTCTCCGAGACGCATGTGCCGGACGCGGACTGGGCGGCCGCCGCCACGCGCTTCTCGCCGGAAGAGCTCGGTGCGCTCGTCTCGCTCATCGTGGTGATCAACGCCTGGAACGCGGTCGGCGTCTCCACGCACGCCTGGACCGGATCGATGTGAGCCGCGAGCCCGATCGCGCCGGGCGGGTCGCCCTGGCCGTCAACCGGCCGGGGTGACCTCGGATCGATCTCGAGCCCTCGGCGAACTCACAGCGACCTAGACTGTCTATGCATCGACTGTCTAGGTAAAGTTGGCTCATGGCAGACGAACGACTCCGCGGCAATCTCGAGATGCTGATCCTGGCCACGCTCGCGCGCGGATCCGCCCACGGCTACGCGCTCGCCGAGGCGCTGCGCACGGCGAGCGACGGCGAGTTCGACGTGCCGGAGGGCTCGCTGTACCCGGCGCTGCACCGGCTGGAGCGAACCGGTTCGATCGCGAGCGAATGGGAGCACGACGGTCGGCGGCGCCGGGTCTACGCGATCACGCCCGTCGGTGCGGCGCAGCTGACCCGGGAGGCCGGCGCGTGGCAGCGTTTCGCCGACGGGGTGGCCTCGACGCTGGCGGCTCCCGCGATCCGGCCGGCCGTGCAGGGGGAGTGAGATGACCGACGCGATCGATCGCTACGTGGCGCAGCTCGCCGACCGCCTGGGCGCGGGCGAGGACACCTGGCGCCTGCTCGCCGAGACGGACGGGCACCTGCGCGATGCGCAGGCGGCCCTTCAGGCGCAGGGCGTGGAATCCGCCGAGGCTGCGGAGGTCGCCGTGCGACGATTCGGAGACCAGGCCGCCGTGGCCAGGACGCGTTCTCCGCGGCGCCGGGTCCTGGGACTTCTCAGCGGAGGATGGCTCGTCGTCGCCCTCGGGTTCATCGTGATCGGGCTCAGCGGGCTGGTGTCCTGGGCGCTCGAGGTGATCTGGGGACCCGCATTCCTCGCCGGCGACGCGTACGGCGTGACGTACACGGCTGCGCGATGCGGCGACTTCCTGGGGTTCTTCCCGCAGGCGGGCAGCTGTGCGGCCGCTGCGGCGATGCACCACTCCGACGAGATCGTCTCCGAGCGGCTCGCGGCCGGAGTCCTCGGCATCATCCTGCTCGCGGTCTGGTTGTTGGCCCGGCGTCTGCGCGGGGCCGTGCCGATCGCGCGGGAGGACCGGCGCATGCTGCTCATCGCGAGCGCTGTGGCCTTCCTCGGCGTGGGCCTGGTCGGGTTCGGCTCGGGTGTGCTCTCGGTCGCCCTCGACCTCGTGCGGGGGCTCGCCGTGGCCGGGGTCGGCGTGCGCCTCAGTGATGGCGCGATCGCCCTGGTCGCGGGCGTCGTCGTCCTCGTGGTCCTGGCGCGGTTCGCCCGGCGCGGGGTCTCCGCACCCATCGCGCCGGCCTCCGCCTGAGCTCGCCCACTCCGAGTCGTCTCCCTCAGCACGACCCATGGCTCGTGCTGAGAGAGACGACTCGGTATGGAGCTGGGGCGGGATCATCCTTGCGATGTACGGGGATGGATCCGCAGGCCGACGCGGAGGGCCGATGCGGATCCTTAGCGTCGAAGGCATGGAGATCACGACGACCGACCTGGGTCTTGCGGCCCGCGTCCAGCACCTCACCAAGACCTACGGATCCGGCGAGGGCGCGGTGCGCGCCCTCGACGATGTCAGCGTCGGCATCCGCCGTGGCCAGTTCACGGCGATCATGGGCGCCTCAGGGTCCGGCAAGTCCACGCTCATGCACATCATGGCGGGGCTCGACACCCCCACCCAGGGTCGCGCCTGGATCGGCGACACCGAGATCACGGGGCTCGGCGACCTCGACCTCACGATCCTGCGCCGTCGCCGCGTGGGCTTCGTCTTCCAGGCCTTCAACCTGATTCCCACCCTCGACGCGCTCGGCAACATCCTGCTGCCGTTCGAACTGGACGGGCGCCGTCCCTCCGCGATCGAGCGGGCGCGGATCGACTCGCTGGTCGACATCCTCGGGATCGGGCCGCGCCTGCGGCACCGCCCGCACCAGCTCTCCGGCGGTCAGCAGCAGCGGGTGGCGATCGCCCGGGCGCTGGCCACCGCACCGGATCTGGTCTTCGCCGACGAGCCCACCGGAAACCTCGACTCCGCCTCCGGTCGCGAGGTGCTGCAGCTGCTCTCCACCGCGAGCCGCGAGCAGGGCCAGTCCATCGCGATGGTCACGCACGACGCGGTCGCCGCCAGTTACGCCGACCGTGTGCTGTTCCTCGGCGACGGCAGGATCGTCGCCGACCACCCGCGCCGCACCGCGGACGAGATCGCCGCGCTCATGCTCTCCGGCGGCGCGCCGGCCCCGACGGACGCACCCGCGATGAGCGCCGTGCCCGCCACGGCCGCCGTCCCCGCGCCCGCAGCTCAGCGGAGCGGAGCGCTCGCATGACCGCCCTCGCCCCGACGCTGCTCGAGACGCCGCTCACCCCGTCGCGTCTCGCGTTCCTGCGGGAGCGCGGCATGGGCTCGAGCGTGTTCGTCGCCGCGCTCACGGCCGCGTTCGGCGTGATCCTCGTCGACACCACCTTCTACCTGGGCGCCCTGCTGCAGAACGATCCGTTCCTCGGGGACAGCGAGACCCTCGCCTACGTGGTGCGGATCCTCTCGGTGCTGCTCACCGCCGTGGCGATGTACGTCGCCGCCATCGTGACCGCCAACACGTTCGCGACCATCGTCGCCGGCCGCACCCGGCGCATCGCGCTGATGCGGCTGATCGGCGCTTCGGCGCAGTCGCAGCGGTCGGAGGTCGCGGGGCAGGGCCTCGCGGTCGGTGTCATCGGCGCCGTGCTCGGACTCGCCGCCGGGGTTCTGCTGAGCTGGGGCGGCGCGGCGATCGGATCCCTCGCCTTCGACCATCCGCCGCAGGGCTTCTCGCCGCTGCAGCCGGGGGCGCTGATCCCCGCCGTCGGCGTGGCACTGACCACGTGGCTCGCCGCCTGGGCCGGATCACGACGCGTGCTGACCGTCACCCCGCTGCAGGCGCTCGCGGGCTCCGCGGAGCGCACGGTCGCCGAGACCGGCGCCGGCGGGACCAGGCATCTCGGGGCGATCACGATGTTCGTGCTCGGCGGCCTGCTGCTGGCCGGCGGTGTCGTGGTGGGGCTGTCCTCGCCGCTCGGCGTCGTGGTCGCGTTCTTCGGCGGGGTGTTCTCGTTCAGCGGGCTCGCGATCGGGTCGGTGCTCGTGATGCCGCCCGTGCTCCGGCTCGTGGGGCGCCTCTTCGGTCGCGGCGCGACGGCCCGGCTCGCGGCCGAGAACGCGCTGCGCCACCCCGAGCGGTCGAGCCGGATGGCGATCGGCGTCGTGATGGGTGTCACGCTCGTGACGATGTTCGCGGTCGCGCTGGAGTCGGCCAAGGCGCTCATGGTGCGCACGAGCGCCGAGGACCTGCCGCCCGGGTTCTTCGCCCCGTTCGATGCGTTCGGCACCGTGATGATGGTGCTGGTCGCGGTGTCGGCAGTGATCGCCGCGGTCGGGCTGGTCAACCTGCTCACGATCGGCGTCGTGCAGCGCCGACGCGAACTGGGCCTGCTGCGCGCGATCGGGCTGAGCAGCCGCCAGGTGCGCCGCATGGTGCTGCTGGAGGCGGCGCATGTGACGATCGCCGCCACCGCGACCGGCCTCGTGCTGGGTGTCGCCTACGGCTGGATCGCCGCGCAGTCGCTGCTCGGTTCGGTCCCGTCGATGCCCGACTTCCAGCCGGCGGGGCTCATCCCGCCGGTCGTGCCGTGGGTGCCGGTGGTCGCGATCGTGGCCTGCACGGCCCTGCTCACGCTCGTGGCGTCCGCTGCCCCGACCCGCCTCGCCACCCGCGTCGCCCCGGTCGAGGCGCTCGCCGCGGACTGAGGATCGGCTCGCCGCGGACGGAGTCAGGCAGGGCCGCGCGACTGCTCCGCGGCCCTGTCCCAGCCGCGCGCGAGACGGCGGATCCGCCACCCGCGCCATTGCCATGCCGCCCACAGCACGGGCAGGAGCAGAGCGGATCCGGGCCCCGCGAACACGAGCCGGTCGCGCCAGAGCGCCCGACCGTCCGGCAGGGCGGAGACGGCCATCCGGTGGTCCCAGACGTCGAGGGAGGCGAGCGGACCAGTGAGCGGGATGCCGCTGTCGCGCAGGATCCGCACGGTCTCGCCCTTGTGCTCACGGGACTCGTCGTACGCCCCGATCAGCTGGGTGCCCACGGTGATCAGACCGAACAGGCGCAGCCGCACCGCGCTGTGCAGCAGGGAGCCCTCGTCGGCGTGCGTGAGGGGTTCGACGACGAGCACGGGTGCATACAGTGCGGTGAGCACGGCAGGGGAGTGAAGAGCCGCCCACGCGGCGTCCGCGCTCGCGGAGATCCGGAATTTCAGCTGCACGTGCCGCAGCTTCAGATTCGTGGTCGTCATCGCGGCAGCACCGCCGCCCGGCGGTCCGCGGCTGTGATCTCGCGGCGGGTCCAGACCAGCAGGAAGCGGTCGTCGTAGCGACGCGAGCAGCGCGCGCACGAGGACGCCCGAGTGGGGCGCCGGTGCCGGTACGTCACATGGCCGGTCGGACAGCGGCCCACCCACGGCGCCAGCTCGGTCGCCGTCTCGCCGTGGTGCGTGGTGCCGCCCACGTATCCCAGCATGCGGGCGACTCGCTTCCAGGCGGCTCCATGCGCGGCGTCGTGGCCGGCCACGGCGTGGGCCACCTCGTGCAGGAGCACCTGGTGGATCTCGTCGTCCTCGAACCGCGCCGCGAGATAGCGGGAGACGGTGATCCGCTTGTCGCGGTAGTTGCAGGCGCCGGCGCGGCGCTTGGCGTTGTCGAAGCCGAACGTCCAGGTCGGATCCAGATGCAGGCGGATCAGGGCCTCGCCCCAGATCCGCACTCGCTCCAACTCGGCCATGCACTCACGTTAGGCGATGCCGGCGACACTCCGGCGCGCAGCACGCGCAGCACGCGGATCCATGCCCGGGTCCGCGTCGGCCGCGCTCGGTCCCGGGTCAGCCGTTGACGGCCACCGGGTCGCGCCGGCGCTCGACCGTGTCGACCGCGAGCAGCGCGGCCTCGAGTGTCGCATCGTCGGCACCGGCCTCGCGACGCAGGAACACGGTGCGCTTGAAGCTCTCCCTGGCCTGGTCGAAGTCGCCGGCCTCGAACGCGTTGCGGCCGCGGTGCTGGTGCGCGAACGCGGCGATCGGCACCCAGCCCTGGCCCTCGGCCTCGGCCACGCAGGCCGCCAGCTCGTGGTCGGCGGCGGCGTGCGCCCCGCGGTACTGCTGCACCGTGGCGCGCAGCACGCGAGCGCGCAGCAAGTCCTTGCGGGTGCCCGCCATACGCGCCTGCCGCACGGCCTCGTCGGCCAGCACGAGTGCGTCGTCCAGGCGGTCGAGCACCTTCAGCAGCCACACCCGCTCGAGCATCGACGGGAGGCTCCGCAGGTCGGAGATCTCGACCAGTCGCGCCTCGCACTCGGCCGGATCCACCAGCTCGCGCAGAGAGTCCGGGTCGTATCCCTTGATGTAGCCCACGCGCCCGTCCTCCTGCACTGCCTCGCCGTGTCCTCCAGTCTGCCTGCGTCTGCGGCGCATCCGCGAAGGCCCCAGGGCGTGCCGTGAGAAACCGGTGCTTCGGGCTGAGCGACGCGACCGGATCCTGAGAGCATCCGGTGTCCGAGGGCCGTGCGATCAGACGCTCAGCGCAGGAAGAGGCCGGCATCCGGCCGGGGCGAGGCCACCGCGGTGGCGTCGGTGACGATCGCCGCATCCTTGGCGAACGCGGTCACCTCGGCGCCGTGGGCCAGCTTCGCCGGATGTGGACCCGCGGCGAGGATGCGTGGCAGCGCGTCGGCCGGGAGCGGCCCGTTCGACGCCGCGAGCACGAGGTTGCCGAACCGGCGGCCCTTCAGGATCTGGGCGTCGGCGAGGATCGCGACCTCCGGCAGCACCGCGCGGATGGTCGCCACCTGGCGTCGGGCGAACGCGAGGCCGGGGCCGTCGGCGACGTTCACGAGCAGCACGCCGGCCGGCGCCAGCAGCTGGGCGAGCTCGGCGTAGAACTCGACGCTGGTCAGGTGCGCGGGAGTCTGCGCGCCCGAGTAGACGTCGGCGACCACCAGGTCGACCGACCCGCGCAGCGCCGGCGGAAGGCGGCGCACGCCTTCGCGGGCGTCGCCGATGCGTATGCGGATCGCGGCCCCCCGCGGCAGCGGAAGATGTTCGCGCACCAGCTCGACCAGTGGGGCCTCCAGCTCGATCACCTGCTGCCGGGATCCGGGGCGAGTGGCCGCGATGTAGCGCGGGATGGTCAGCGCGCCGGCTCCGAGGTGCACGGCGGTGATCGCCGCGCCGGGGGAGGTGAGCTGGTCGATCAGGGCGCCCATCCGCACGATGTACTCGAAGTGCAGATGGGTGGGATCGGCGAGGTCCACGTGCGACTGCGGGGTCTCGTCGATGAGCAGTTCGAACCCGCCGCCGAACTCCGCGGGGATCACCCGCGCGATCCCGCCGGATCGCAGACGTGCCGCCGGATGGTCGGTGTCCTTCGCCCGCGCTCTGCCCATGACACGAGCGTAGGGCGATCCGCGGCGACCTGCGCGCCGGCGCCGATCGTCGCCGCGGAGCAGGAGCACGGCGGCCGTCGCATGCTTGCACCAGTTTTGTTAGTAGTGGATGCTTAATGCGGCGCGACGACGCCGACGGATCGACGAGGAGACCCCATGACGCCCGACCGCAGCGCCGCCCATGCCGACGATCTCTCCCGCCTCGCCAACGGCGTGCTGTGGCCCGGCTTCTTCGGCGCCGAACTGCCGGACTGGCTCGCCGCGGAGCTGCGGGGCGGCCTCGCCGGCGTCGTCTACTTCGCGCAGAACCTCTCGCCGCACCTGGACCGCCTGAGCGCGGCGATCCACGACGCCAACCCTCGTGCGCTCATCGGCATCGACGAGGAGGGCGGCAGCGTCACCCGCCTCGAGGGCCTCACCGGGTCGACCGTCCCGGGCGCTGCGCAGCTCGGCGCCCTCGACGACCTCGCCGCCACGCGCGCGACCGGAGTGGAACTCGCCCGCCGCGTCCGCGAGGCGGGCGGCGACGTGCTCATCGGCCCCGTCGCCGACGTCAACACCGATCCCCGCAACCCCGTCATCGGGGTGCGGGCGTTCGGAGCGCAGACCGGGCTGGTGTCCCGGCACGCCGCGGCGGAGATCGAGGGCATCCAGGGATCCGGCGTCGCGGCATGCGCCAAGCACTTCCCCGGCCACGGCGACACCGCGGTCGACTCGCACCACGGTCTGCCGCGGATCGCGGGGGATCCGGCTGAATTCGATCGGGTGCACGTCGAGCCGTTCCGCGCCGCGATCGCGGCGGGGGCGCTGTCCGTGATGACGGCGCACATCGTCGTCCCTGCATGGGGGGAAGCGCCCGCCACGCTCAACCCCCGCGTGCTCGGGATGCTCCGCGCCGAGGGGTTCGACGGCGTGATCGTGACCGACGCCCTCGACATGGCGGCGATCCGGGAGTCGGTCGGCATCGGCGGGGGAGCGGTCGGCGCGCTTGCCGCGGGGGCCGACCTGCTCTGCATCGGCAACCCGACCAACCCGGGGGACGCCGCGGCGGTCGATCAGGATCAGCGCGACTTCCATGCCGCGAAGGACGCGATCGTCGAGGCGCTCGCCGATGGAACGCTGAGCGTTCAGCGCGTCGCCGAGGCGGGAGCGCGGGTCGCGCGTCTGGCCGACCTGCTCGCCGCGGAGCGTGCCGGCGCGGAAGCGGTCCCGCCGGCCGACATGCGCGACATCGTGCGCCGTTCGCTCACCGTGCGCGGCGACCTCGGCGCCCCGACGGGCGGACTCGCGGTGCTGGATGCGCGTCGCCGCGCGACCCTCGCCGTCGACAGCGCCGCGCCGTACGTCGTCGACGCGCTGGCGGCCGGCGGCTGGTCACGTCGGGTCGATGTCGAGCGCGCCGGTGCCGCGGAGATCGCGGGAGCCGTCGACGAGGCCCGCTCCGCGGCCTCCGCGAGCGGATCCCGGATCGCGGTGCTGGTCGACCGGATCGATACCGACGAGGCGCAGCGCAGGTTCGTCGCGGCGGTCGCGGACGCTGCTCCCGGTGCGGTCGTCGTGAACGTCGGCCTGCCCGGCGCCGACGTCGCACTGCCCGTCGTGGACGTGCGCGCCAGCAGCAGGATCGCTGCCGAGCTCGCTCGAGAGATGCTCGTCCGCGCCTGACGCCCGTGGTTATACCCCCCTCGGGGCAGAAGGTCAAGAATCGCGCTTGCCATGTCGCGATTTCGGAACTATAGTTGATCTTTGCGCCTCGCTCCTCCCTGCCCTCATATGGTGGTCGGCAGAACTCCGTACGTCCTCGCTCCTCGACAGAGCGCCTTCGGCGTGCGGCCGTGTGACGCGGCGCACTCCACCTGACGACGAGGAATCGAGACGCCCTTCGGGGCTCACGGAGGTTATTCCCTTGGCTGCTGCTCGCAACGCATCCACCCCCACCACCAACAAGAACGGACGCGGCCACTCCCGCCTCTCGTTCGCCAAGATCTCCGACACGCTGACGGTCCCCGACCTGCTCGCCCTGCAGACCGAGTCCTTCGACTGGCTCGTGGGCAACGAGGCCTGGAAGAAGCGCGTCGCCGACGGCAAGAAGTCCGGCCGCAAGGATCTGGCCGAGGCCAGCGGCCTCGAGGAGATCTTCGAGGAGATCTCCCCGATCGAGGACCTGAGCGAGACCATGCAGCTCTCGTTCACGAACCCGTACCTCGAGCCCGAGAAGTACTCCATCGAGGAGTGCAAGGAGCGCGGCAAGACCTACGCGGCCCCGCTCTACGTCGAGGCCGAGTTCATGAACCACCAGACCGGTGAGATCAAGACCCAGACGGTCTTCATGGGCGACTTCCCGCTGCAGACCGCCAAGGGCACGTTCATCATCAACGGCACCGAGCGCGTCGTCGTCTCGCAGCTGGTCCGCTCCCCGGGCGTCTACTTCGACAAGACCGCCGACAAGACCTCGGACAAGGACATCGTGTCCGCGCGCGTCATCCCGTCCCGCGGCGCCTGGCTCGAGTTCGAGATCGACAAGCGCGACCAGGTCGGCGTGCGCATCGACCGCAAGCGCAAGCAGTCCGTCACCGTCTTCCTCAAGGCGCTGGGCCTGACCAGCGAGGAGATCCTCGCCGAGTTCGCCGGCTTCGCCTCGATCGAGGAGACCCTCGCGAAGGACACGATCCTCACCAAGGAGGACGCGCTCCGCGACATCTACCGCAAGCTCCGTCCAGGCGAGCAGGTCGCCGCCGAGGCCGCCCGCGCGCTGCTGGACAACTTCTACTTCAACGCGAAGCGCTACGACCTCGCCAAGGTCGGCCGTTACAAGATCAACCAGAAGCTGGGTCTCGACCTGCCGCTGGACGAGTCGGTGCTCACGGTCAAGGACATCGTCGAGACCATCAAGTACCTGGTGCGCATTCACGCCGGCGTCGAGACCTTCGAGGGCATCCGCGGTGGCAAGAAGGCGGAGATCCGTCTCGCGACCGACGACATCGACAACTTCGGCAACCGTCGCATCCGCGCGGTCGGCGAGCTCATCCAGAACCAGGTCCGCACCGGTCTGTCCCGCATGGAGCGCGTCGTCCGCGAGCGCATGACTACGCAGGACATCGAGGCGATCACCCCGCAGACCCTGATCAACGTGCGCCCCGTCGTCGCCGCGATCAAGGAGTTCTTCGGCACCTCGCAGCTGTCGCAGTTCATGGACCAGAACAACCCGCTCGCGGGTCTGACCCACAAGCGCCGCCTCTCGGCCCTCGGCCCCGGTGGCCTCAGCCGCGACCGCGCCGGCGTCGAGGTGCGCGACGTGCACCCCTCGCACTACGGCCGCATGTGCCCGATCGAGACCCCGGAAGGCCCGAACATCGGCCTGATCGGCTCGCTCGCCACGTTCGCGCGGATCAACTCGTTCGGTTTCATCGAGACCCCGTACCGCAAGGTCGAGGACGGCAAGGTCACCGAGCACATCGACTACCTGACCGCCGCCGAGGAGGTCGACTTCAACATCGCGCAGGCGAACGCCCCGCTCGATGCCGAGGGTCGCTTCACCGAGGCGCACGTGCTGGCGCGCCCGAAGGGCGGATCCGGCGAGGTCGACATGTTCCTCCCCGCCGAGATCGGCTACATCGACGTCTCGCCGCGCCAGATGGTGTCGGTCGCGACCTCGCTCGTGCCCTTCCTCGAGCACGACGACGCGCAGCGCGCGCTCATGGGCGCCAACATGCAGCGCCAGGCCGTGCCGCTGCTCCGTTCCGAGTCGCCGTTCGTCGGCACCGGTATGGAGGGCTACGCCGCCATCGACGCGGGTGACGTGATCACCGCCGACAAGGCCGGTGTGGTCTCCGAGGTCTCCGCCGACCGCGTCGTGGTCATGCTCGACGAGGGCGGCACGCAGGAGTACTACCTGCGCAAGTTCGACCGCTCGAACCACGGCACCTCCTACAACCAGAAGGTCGTCGTCTCCGCCGGTGAGCGGGTCGAGGTCGGCGAGGTCATCGCCGACGGCCCCGCCACGGAGAACGGCGAGCTCGCGCTCGGCAAGAACCTCCTCGTCGCGTTCATGACGTGGGAGGGTCACAACTTCGAGGACGCGATCATCCTCAGCCAGGACCTGGTGAAGGACGACACCCTCTCCTCGATCCACATCGAGGAGTACGAGGTCGACTCGCGCGACACGAAGCTGGGCAAGGAGGAGATCACCCGTGACCTCCCCAACGTCAGCCCTGAGCTGCTGAAGGACCTGGACGAGCGCGGCATCATCCGCATCGGCGCCGAGGTCCGCCCCGGCGACATCCTCGTCGGCAAGGTCACGCCGAAGGGCGAGACCGAGCTGAGCGCCGAGGAGCGCCTGCTCCGCGCGATCTTCAACGAGAAGAGCCGCGAGGTCCGCGACACCTCCCTGAAGGTGCCGCACGGCGAGCAGGGCACCGTCATCGCGGTCAAGGAGTTCAACGCCGAGGACGGCGACGACGAGCTCGGCTCCGGCGTCAACCGCCGCGTCGTGGTCTTCATCGCCCAGAAGCGCAAGATCACCGAGGGCGACAAGCTCGCCGGCCGCCACGGCAACAAGGGTGTCATCGCGAAGATCCTGCCCGTCGAGGACATGCCTTTCCTCTCCGACGGCACCCCGGTCGACGTCATCCTGAACCCGCTCGGCATCCCGGGCCGCATGAACTTCGGCCAGGTGCTGGAGACCCACCTCGGGTGGATCGCCAAGCAGGGCTGGAAGATCGAGGGCAACCCGGAGTGGGCCGCGCAGCTGCCCGAGGAGGCGTTCGACGTCGCCCCCGGCACCAAGGTCGCGACCCCGGTGTTCGACGGCGCTCACCAGGAGGAGATCGAAGGTCTCCTCGACTCGACGCTGCCGACCCGTGACGGCGTGCGCCTGATCGACTCGTCCGGCAAGACCACCCTGTTCGACGGCCGCTCCGGCGAGCCGTTCCCGGGGCAGATCTCCGTGGGCTACATGTACATCCTGAAGCTCCACCACCTCGTCGACGACAAGATCCACGCGCGCTCGACGGGCCCCTACTCGATGATCACCCAGCAGCCGCTCGGCGGTAAGGCCCAGTTCGGTGGCCAGCGCTTCGGTGAGATGGAGGTGTGGGCGCTCGAGGCCTACGGCGCCGCGTACGCGCTGCAGGAGCTCCTCACGATCAAGTCCGACGACATCCTCGGCCGCGTCAAGGTGTACGAGGCGATCGTCAAGGGCGAGAACATCCAGGAGCCGGGTATCCCGGAGTCGTTCAAGGTGCTCATGAAGGAGATGCAGTCGCTCTGCCTGAACGTCGAGGTCCTCTCGGCAGACGGCACGGCGGTCAACCTCCGCGACACCGATGACGAGGCCTTCCGCGCCGCCGAGGAGCTGGGGATCAACATCTCCAGCCGCTTCGAGTCCGCATCCATCGACGAGATCTGAGCATTCGGGGGATCCGGATCCGTTCCTGATCCCCCGAGGCCCTGACTTTTTCTTAAGAGAATTTCGACACAGGAGAACTAGTGCTCGACGCAACAACCTTCGATGAGCTTCGCATCGGCCTCGCCACCGCAGACGACATCCGCAAGTGGTCGTACGGTGAGGTCAAGAAGCCCGAGACCATCAACTACCGCACGCTGAAGCCGGAAAAGGACGGCCTCTTCGGCGAGCAGATCTTCGGCCCTTCCCGCGACTGGGAGTGCGCCTGTGGCAAGTACAAGCGTGTCCGCTTCAAGGGCATCGTCTGCGAGCGCTGCGGCGTGGAGGTCACCAAGAGCTCCGTCCGTCGTGAGCGCATGGGCCACATCGAGCTCGCCGCACCCGTCACCCACATCTGGTACTTCAAGGGCGTGCCCTCGCGCCTCGGCTACCTGCTGGACATGGCGCCGAAGGACCTCGAGAAGGTCATCTACTTCGCCGCTTACATGGTCATCTCGGTCGACGAGGACGCGCGTCACCGCGACCTGGCGACCCAGGAGAACAACATCCGCCTCGAGCTGAAGACGCTCGGCGACCGCCGCGACGCCAAGATCGCGGAGCGCCTGGCCAAGCTGGAGGAGGAGCTCGCGGCCCTCGAGGCCGAGGGCGCCAAGGCCGACGCCAAGAAGAAGGTCAAGGACGCCGCCGAGAAGGAGATGTCCCTGATCCGCAAGGGCGCTGACGAGGCGATCGTCAAGCTCGAGCGCGTGTGGGAGGACTTCCGCACCCTCGAGGTCGGAGCCCTGCGTCCTGAGGACGACGTGTTCCACGAACTGCAGGACCGGTTCGGCCAGTACTTCGAGGCGCACATGGGCGCCGAGGCGATCCAGCGTCGCCTCGCGGCCTTCGACCTCGCCGCCGAGTCGGAGAAGCTGCACCTGCAGATCTCCGAGGGCAAGGGCCAGCGCAAGATCCGCGCGATCAAGCGCCTCAAGGTCGTGAACTCGTTCCTGGAGACCGGCATGAGCCCGGCCGCCATGGTGCTCGACGTCGTGCCGGTGATCCCGCCGGAGCTGCGCCCGATGGTGCAGCTGGACGGTGGCCGCTTCGCGACCAGCGACCTGAACGACCTGTACCGCCGCGTGATCAACCGCAACAACCGTCTTCGTCGTCTGATCGACCTCGGCGCCCCCGAGATCATCGTCAACAACGAGAAGCGGATGCTGCAGGAGGCCGTCGACGCGCTGTTCGACAACGGCCGCCGCGGTCGTCCCGTCACCGGTACCGGCAACCGCGCCCTGAAGTCCCTCAGCGACATGCTGAAGGGCAAGCAGGGTCGCTTCCGCCAGAACCTGCTCGGTAAGCGCGTGGACTACTCGGGCCGTTCGGTCATCATCGTCGGCCCGCAGCTCAAGCTGCACCAGTGCGGTCTGCCGAAGACGATGGCGATCGAGCTGTTCAAGCCGTTCGTGATCAAGCGCCTGATCGACCTGGGTCACTCCCAGAACATCAAGGCGGCCAAGCGCGCCGTCGAGCGCATGCGCCCCGAGGTCTGGGACGTGCTCGAGGAGATCATCCGCGAGCGCCCCGTGCTGCTGAACCGCGCCCCCACGCTGCACCGCCTGGGCATCCAGGCCTTCGAGCCGCAGCTCGTCGAGGGCAAGGCCATCCAGCTGCACCCGCTCGTCTGCGCGGCGTTCAACGCCGACTTCGACGGTGACCAGATGGCGGTGCACCTGCCGCTGTCGGTCGAGGCCCAGGCCGAGGCCCGCGTGCTGATGCTCGCCTCGAACAACATCCTCAAGCCGTCCGACGGTCGCCCGGTCACCCTGCCCTCGCAGGACATGATCATCGGCCTGCACCACCTGACCACGGTCAAGAGCGGTGCGCTCGGCGAGGGTCGTGCGTTCGGCTCCGTGGGCGAGGCGATCCTGGCCAAGGACGAGGGCACCCTCGACCTGCAGGCCAAGGTCCGCATCCGCATCCCGGGTCTGACCTTCCTCGAGGGCGAGGCCCCCGAGGGCTATGCGAGCCACGGCCTCGTGGACGCATCGCTCGGCCAGGCGATCTTCAACGACACCCTGCCCAAGGGCTACCCGTTCGTGCGCGAGGTCGCCGACAAGGGCAAGCTCTCGCAGATCGTCAACAAGCTCGCCGAGGAGTACCCGAAGGTCGAGACCGCCGCGTCCCTGGACCGCATCAAGGACGCCGGCTTCTACTGGGCCACGCGTTCGGGTGTGACCGTCGCGCTCAGTGACGTCATCACCCCGCCGAACAAGGCGGAGATCGTCGCGGGCTACGAGAAGCAGGCCGAGAAGATCCAGGCGCAGTACGACAAGGGTCTGACCACCGACGCCGAGCGTCGTCAGGAGCTCGTCGAGCTCTGGACGAAGGCGACCAACGAGGTCCAGGCCGAGATGCAGGCGAACTTCCCTGAGGACAACACCATCAACCGCATGGTGTCGTCGGGAGCGCGTGGTAACTGGCTGCAGATCCGTAACATCGCCGGTATGCGTGGTCTGGTGAACAACACCAAGGGTGAGTTCATCCCGCGTCCGATCATCTCCTCGTACCGCGAGGGCCTGTCGGTGGCGGAGTACTTCATCGCCACGCACGGTACCCGTAAGGGTCTCGCCGACACCGCTCTGCGTACGGCCGACTCGGGCTACCTGACCCGTCGTCTGGTCGACGTCTCGCAGGACGTCATCATCCGTGAGGACGACTGCGGCACGTCGAAGGGCCTGGAGCTGCCGATCGCCGCGCCGAACAGCGCCGGCGAGCTGGTGCGCGACGCGAACGTGGAGAACTCCGTGTTCGCCCGTACGCTCGCCTCCGACGTCGTGAACGCGGCCGGAGAGGTCGTCGCGACGGCCGGTGAGGACGTCGGCGACGTGCTCATCGACAAGCTCGTCGCGGCGGGCGTGGAGTCGATCAAGGTCCGCTCCGTGCTGACCTGCGACTCGGCTGTCGGCGTCTGCGCGCAGTGCTACGGCCGCTCGCTCGCCACCGGCAAGACGGTGGACATCGGCGAGGCCGTCGGCATCATCGCGGCCCAGTCGATCGGTGAGCCCGGTACTCAGCTGACGATGCGTACCTTCCACCTCGCTTCGGCCGGTGACATCACCCAGGGTCTGCCCCGTGTGCAGGAGCTCTTCGAGGCCCGTACCCCGAAGGGCGCCACCCCGATCGCCGAGGCCGACGGCCGCATCACGATCGAGGAGACCGACAAGTCGAAGAAGGTCATCCTCACGCCCGACAACGGCGACGAGGAAGTGGTCTACCCGGTGCTGAAGCGTGCGACGCTTCTCGTCGAGGACGGCCAGCACGTCTCGGTCGGCGACCCGCTGCAGGTCGGCACGCTCGACCCCAAGGAGGTCATGCGCGTCATGGGCGCCCGTGAGGTGCAGCGCTACCTCGTCAGCGGCGTGCAGGACGTGTACCGCTCCCAGGGTGTGCCGATCCACGACAAGCACATCGAGGTCATCGTGCGCCAGATGCTCCGGAAGGTCACCGTGGTCGACCACGGCGACACCGGTCTGCTGCCCGGTGAGATGCTCGACGCGCGTCGGTACCAGGACGTCAACCGTGCGACCGTGGCCGCGGGCAAGCGCCCCGCGTCCGGCCGTCCGGAGCTGATGGGTATCACGAAGGCGTCGCTCGCGACCGAGTCGTGGCTGTCGGCCGCGTCCTTCCAGGAGACGACCCGCGTGCTCACGCAGGCCGCCATGGAGGGCAAGAGCGACCCGCTGGTCGGCCTCAAGGAGAACGTCATCATCGGAAAGCTGATCCCCGCGGGGACCGGTCTGCGCCGCTACCGCGACATCACGGTGGAGGCGACCGAGGAGGCCAAGAGCGAGCGCTACCCGAACCGGATCTTCGCATCCGACGGCGCGTACGCCGAGGGCGACTTCGGCTACGTCGACTTCGACGCGTTCTCGACCGACGACATCACGCCCGGCACTTACAACTGAGTTGCGTCGGCTGGGCTCAATGCTGCGGAGCAGCGTTGAGCCCAGATCGACGCAAGGTTGAGCGAGGACGCGCGCAGCGCGACCGAGTCGAAACCTGGACTGATCGTCTGACGAAGACCCCCGGATCCACACGGATCCGGGGGTCTTCGCGTATCCGGATCCGCGAACCCGCACCTTCCAAGGAGGAGAACTCGCGTTCGGGAGGAGGATACGCGTGCGTTCCTCCGCCGATCCGCGAGTTCTCCTCCCGAACGCGAGATGCGTCGGAGGTCAGGATCCGAAGATGCTCGCCACGATGCTCGACGTGTAGCCGTTCGGGGAGAGGTTGGAGTACCGCGTGTCGATGAGCACGTCATCGCGCCAGAACAGGGTGCGCCCGTCGGTGACGGGGTACTTGGGATCCGCCCATTCCTTCTCACAGCGCGTGCCCTTGTCCGGTGTGTAGCAACTGAAGCCGTCGGTCTTGACGAGGCCGTTCAGCATGTCCAGAGCCTCACCGCGGTACTTGCGCGAGATCGTGGTGGTGATGTTCGTGGTGTCGGCCTTCGGATCCGCCCAGATGCAGATCAGGCTGCCGTCGGACTGCACGCCGCTCGGCCCGTACACGGGGGAGTTCAACGGGGTGTCGCCGAGCTGCGAGAGCACATCGGCGGACAGGATCGCCCTGCAGTCGGTCGGCAGGGCGACCGGCGTCGACGTCGGACTGGGCGTGGGTGAGCTGCTGGTGCCGGGGGAGGGGCTCTTCGTCGGGTGCGCCGGATCCGATCCGGCCGCGGTGCCGCCTGCGGAGGCGGACGGGCTCGAGGCGGTACCGGGCATCGTCGGGGTGCACGCGGCCAGCGCGGCGACGAGGGTGAGGGCGGCGAGGGCGACCGCGGCGCTGCGTGTCTTCATGGCGTCAGGATAGGGCCAGGGCTTCGCCGGTCCGGGCGGCGCTCCGGAGTAGCCTGGGGAGACCTGCGGAGCGACTCCGCAGGGAAGGGGGGGGCGGCATGGCCGAACAGCGGGTGGTGATCCTGGGAGAGGCGTGGGTCGACGAGATCCGTGACCCGGGCGGGATGCGTGAGCGCGTGACCGGCGACGCCGTGGAGCTCGCGACGGCCCTGCGCGGCGACGGCCTCGTCGTGACCGTCGTGACGCCGCTCGGAGACGACGCCGACGGAGAACGGGTACGCACCGCCCTGCATGATCGCGGGATCCGCCTCGTCCCCGTTCCCGCGCCCGAGGGCACCCTGCGCCGTTCGATCGTGCGGGACCGCGCAGGCGCCGAGATCGAGCTGCGCCGGGGCAACGGTGCGTTCCCCGACACGCGCCGGTCGCTGGCCGCGCAGACCGAGGCCGACGTGATCGTGGATCTCCGCGATCGTGCGATCACCACGGTCGCCGAAGCTCGCGACGAGGTGCTGGCAGCTCTCGGGCTTGCCGTCGTCGCGCCGGCGTCGCTCCCGCAGGAGTCGGTGCTGCGGGAAGGGGATGCGGTCGAAGAAGCGGCCAGCGACGGGGCACTCGCCGATGCGCCTGCCGACGGTGCACTCGCCGACGCCTCGGCAGAGAACCCGATGGTCGTCGAGGCGCCAGGGCGTCCGCTGCTCCTGCCCGCCCCGATCGTCGCGGGGACGTACCGCCACTCCCCGGTGCAGCTCCTGCCCGCGCCGCCCGCGGCACACGCACCGGCACCCGACTGGTACGGCCTCGAAGCCCGGATCGCGCGCGTCGCGACCTGACCTCGCGGGCGCTGCCTGACCCCGTACATGCTCGTGTTGCGCGACCATTGACCGCAGGAGCGCGCCGACGAGACGTGTACGGGGCGCAGAGTCCGATCCGGTCAGCCGCAGGGCACCCAGCGCGTCGGCGGGTGCGTGCGGCGCACGAGTCCCCGCAGCTCTTCGAGGGGGGCATCGGCGCCGAACGCCCCGACTGCCCGCGCCTGCACGAGCACGTTCCCGAGTGCGGTGGCCTCAACGGGGCCGGCCAGCACCGGCAGTCCCGTGCGGTCGGCCGTCGCCTGGCAGAGCAGCCGATTGAGGGATCCGCCCCCGATGAGGTCGATCGCCTCGATCGCCGTGCCAGTGAGTGCGGATGCCGTCGATACGGCGTCCGCGAACGCCTGCGCGATCGATTCGACGATCATGCGCACGAACGCCGCCCGTTCGGATGGCGGCTCGGCTCCCGTCGCACGCACGACTGCCGCGATGCGCGCGGGCATGTCGCCCGGACTGACCACTGACGGGTCGTTCGCGTCGAACAGCGGCACCTCCGGACTCGCGGCGGCGTCGTCGAGCAGCGCGGGCAGGTCGATCGGCGCGCCATCCTCGCCCTCCCAGGCGCGCACGGTCTCGCTGAGCAGCCACAGCCCTGTGACGTTGTGCAGGAAACGGATCCGCCCGTCCACGCCGAGCTCGTGCGTGAAGCCGGCATCGCGCGCGGCGTCGGTGAGCACTGCCTCGGTGGTTTCGAGTCCGACCAGCCCCCAGGTGCCGCAGGAGATGTACGCCGTGGACGGGGAGGCGAGGGGCGCGGCAGCGACCGCCGAGGCGGTGTCGTGCGAGCCGACCGCGACGACGGGCAGATCCGCGCCGATCCGCGCGGCGATGGCGGGGAGCAACCGTCCGATCCGCGCGCCAGGATCGACCAGCGGCGGCAGCAGCGCCGGACGGATGCCGATCCGTTCCGCGAGCGCGAGATCCCACTCCCGGTCGTACACGCCGAGCAGCCCCGTCGTGGAGGCGTTCGTCCGTTCGGCGACCCTGGCGCCCGTCAGACGATGCGCGAGGAGGTCGGGGATGAGCAGCAGGGTCTCCGCCTCGGCGGCGCGCTCGTCGGCGGCGAGCTGGTACAGGGAGGTGAAGGGGAGGAACTGCAAGCCGTTGCGGGGGTACAGCTCGGCGAACGGCACGCGCGCGTGCACGAGGTCGGCCCCGCGCGCGCCGCGCTCGTCGCGATAGTGGAACGGCTCGGCCAGCAGCGCGTCGCCGCGCAGCAGGCCATAATCGACCGCCCAGGTGTCGATGCCGATGCTCTCGATCGCGGGCTCGCGACGTACCGCTTCGGCGAGACCCGCGATGACATGATCCACGAGCACCTCGAAGTCCCAGTGCAGACCGTCCGCGCGCCGCACGGGCCCGTTCGGGAAGCGCGCGACCTGCTCGAGTTCGAGCACGTCCGTCCCGACGCGGCCGATCATGACGCGTCCGCTGGTCGCGCCGAGGTCGACCGCGGCGAAGGCGCGGGGGCGGCGCGCGGCGTTCACAGGGCCGGCTCCTGCACTCGACGAGCCGTGCGCGTCCGCAGGCCGCGGACGAGGCGACGCGGTCATCGCAGGAACGCGGCCGCGACGCCGGAGTCGACCGGGATGTGCAGGCCCGTGGTGCGGCTGAGCTCGGGGCCGGTGAGCACGTAGACGGCGTCCGCGACGTTCTCCGGCACGACCTCGCGCTTGAGGATCGTGCGGTTGGCGTAGAACTGGCCGAGGTCCTCCTCGGCGACGCCGTAGGTGGCGGCCCGGTTCGCGCCCCACCCGGAGGCGAAGATGCCGGATCCGCGCACCACGCCGTCGGGGTTGATGCCGTTCACCCGCACGCCGTGCTCGCCGAGCTCGACCGCCAGCAGTCGCACCTGGTGGGCCTGGTCGGCCTTCGTTGCGGAGTAGGCGATGTTGTTGGGGCCGGCGAAGACGCTGTTCTTGGAGGAGATGTAGACGATGTCTCCACCGAGCTTCTGATCGATGAGGATCTTCGCGGCGGCCTGCGAGACGAGGAAGGAGCCCTTGGCCATCACGCCGTGCTGCAGATCCCAGTCCTTCTCCGTGGTCTCCAGCAGCGGCTTGGAGAGCGAGAGCCCCGCATTGTTGACGACGAGGTCGACGCCGCCGAACGCGAGCACGGCCTCGTCGAGAGCGGCCCGCACGGCGTCGGCGTCGGCGACGTTCGCCGCGACGCCGATCGCGACGTCGGTGCCGCCGAGCTCGGCGGCCGCGGCCCGGGCCTTCTCCAGGTCGAGGTCGGCGACGACCACGCAGGCGCCCTCCGCCGCGAGACGGGTGGCGATGGCCTTGCCGATGCCGGACGCGGCTCCCGTCACGAACGCGATCCGGCCCTGGTGGGACTTCGGCTTCGGCATCCGCTGCAGCTTGGCCTCCTCGAGTGCCCAGTACTCGATGCGGAACTTCTCCGCGTCGGAGATGGGGGAGTACGTCGACAGCGCCTCGGCGCCGCGCATCACGTTGATCGCGTTGACGTAGAATTCGCCGGCCACGCGTGCGGTCTGCTTGTTCGCGCCGTAGGAGAACATGCCCACTCCGGGGACGAGCACGATGAGCGGGTCCGCGCCCCGGATCGCGGGCGAGGAGGCGGTCGCGTGCGCGTCGTAGTAGGCCTGGTAGTCCGCGCGGTACGCCACGTGCAGTTCGTGCAGGCGTGCGATCTGCTCCTCGGCCGTGGCGGTCGCGGGAAGGTCGAGGATGAGCGGCTTCACCTTGGTGCGCAGGAAGTGGTCGGGGCAGCTCGTGCCGAGCGCGGCGAGTGCCGGGGCCTTCTCGGAGGCGAGGAAGTCGAGCACCGCCTCGGCGTCGGTGAAGTGGCCGACCATGGGCCTGTCGGTCGAGGCGATGCCGCGGATCGTGCCGGCGAGGGCGGCGGCGCGCTCGCGGCGCTCGTGTTCGGGAAGCGCCTCGAACCCGGCCCGGACGCCGCCGAACGGCTCCGCCCTGCCGTGCTCGGCGATGTGGGCGGCGGCGGTCTCGATGATCCAGAGCGAGTTCGCCTCGGCCTCCTCGGACGTGTCGCCCCACGCGGTGATGCCGTGCCCACCCAGGATGCAGCCGATCGCGTCGGGGTTCTCGGCCTTGATCCGTGCGATGTCCAGGCCGAGCTGGAATCCGGGGCGCCGCCACGGCACCCACGCGACACGCTGTCGCCCTGCAACATCGCCGAAGATCTCCGCGGTCAGCGCCTCCCCATCGGCCGCGGTCGCGATCGCGATGCCGCTGTCGGGGTGCAGATGGTCCACGTGCGCCGCGTCGACGAGCCCGTGCATCGCCGTATCGATCGACGGCGCCGCCCCGCCCTTGCCATGCAGGCAGTAGTCGAACGCGGCGACCATCTCGTCCTCACGCTCCACCCCCGGATACACGTCGCAGAGCGCCCGCAGACGGTCCAGGCGCAGCACCGCCAGGCCCTGCGCGGTGAGCGTGCCCAGGTCGCCGCCCGAACCCTTCACCCACAACAGCTCGACGGGCAGCCCCGTGACGGGATCCGTGTCGGTGCCCTTCGCGGAGGTGTTCCCGCCCGCGTAGTTCGTGTTCTTCGGGTCGGCGCCCAGGCGGTTGCTGCGCTCGATGAGTGCGGCGGCGGTGGGGGTGGTCATGTCGGTTCCTTGGATGCGGTGATGGTGCGGGGGTTCGGGATGCAGCGGGGGAGGGTGCGCTCAGGCGCCCCAGCCGGCCTGGGCGCCGCCGACGCGCTCGGCGGCGATCTTCTCGAGATAGCCCGAGGCTCCGAAGGCCGCCATCGGGTCTGCGGGCAGGCCGCGGTCTTCGCGCCAGGCGGCGAGGGCAGGACGGACGTCGGTGTAGAACGCGTCCATGAGCACGGCGTTCGCGGCCAGCACGTCGTTCGCGCGCTGGGCTGCGGCCAGCGCCTCGCGGTCGATCAGCAGGGCGCGTGCCGTCATCTCCTGCACGTTCAGCACCGAGCGGATCTGTCCGGGGATCTTCGCCTCGATGTTGTGGCACTGGTCGAGCATGAACGCGACGTCGGGGTTGTTCAGGCCACCGCCGCGGATCACCTCGGCGAGGATGCGGAACAGCTGGAACGGATCCGCCGCCCCCACGATGAGGTCGTCGTCGGCGTAGAAGCGCGAGTTGAAATCGAACGAGCCGAGCTTGCCGAGGCGCAGCAGCTGCATCACGATGAACTCGATGTTCGTGCCGGGGGCGTGGTGCCCGGTGTCCAGGCACACCATCGCCCGCTCGCCAAGGGCGGACACCTGCGCGTAGCTGGTCCCCCAGTCCGGGACGTCGGTGTGATAGAACGACGGCTCGAAGAACTTGTACTCCAGGACCAGACGCTGCTCGGCGCCGAGCCGCGCGTAGATCTGCTGCAGCGAATCCTGCAGGCGGTCCTGCCGGGAGCGCATGTCGTTCTGGCCGGGGTAGTTGGATCCCTCGGCGAGCCAGATCTTCAGATCCCGGGATCCGGTCGCGTGCATCACGTCGATGCAGGCGAGGTGGTGGTCGATCGCCTTCTGCCGGATCCGGTCGTCCTCGTGCGCGAGGGCGCCGAACTTGTAGTCCTCGTCCTGGAACGTGTTGGAGTTGACCGTGCCCAGGGCGACGCCATGATCCTCCGCATGCCGGCGCAGGTCCTCGAAGGAGTCCACCAGGTCCCAGGGGATGTGCAGCGCCACGGTCGGCGCGAGGGCCGTGTGCGCGTGCACCTGGGCGGCGTCGGCGATCTTCTCGAACGGGTCGCGTGGGGTTCCCGGCGTGCCGAACACGCGGAAGCGGGTGCCGGAGTTGCCGAACGCCCAGCTGGGCAGTTCGATCGCCTGCTTCTCGAGTTCGGCGAGGATCTCTGGGGAGAGCGTGGTCATGATGCGGTGCTTTCTTCGATGCGGGTGGCGCGGAGAGTGTGCTTTCCGGGGGTGAGCTCGGTGGGGCCTTCCAGGACCCAGCCCGGGGCCAGCGCGACTTCGGCCGTGACTCCGAACGGGACCTCGACTGTGAGATCCGCGCCGGCGGCGTCGCGCCGCCAGTCCACCGCGATCCGTCCGGCCGGGGCGTCCACGTGCGCCTGGCAGTGATCGAGCACGCCGTCGAGGTCGGGGGCGATGCGTGTACGGCGATACCCGGGCTCGATGAGCTCGATCCCCGCGACGCGGCGCATCATCCAGTCGACGACGCAGCCGAAGGCGTAGTGGTTCATCGACATCCGCTCGACCGTGCCGTCCTCATGCACGGCTTCCCACGCCTCCCAGATGGTGGTGGCGCCATGGTCGACCTCGTACAGCCAGGAGGGCGCCGTGTCCTGCACGAGCAGCGTCCGTGCGAGGTCGGCGTGCCCCTCGTCCCACAGCACGTCGAGCAGGAACGGCACGGAGACGAAGCCGGTGTCCAGATGCACCCCCGCCTCGTGCACGAGCTCGACGAGCCGGGCGACGACGCGCGGGCGGAGATCATCGGGCACGGCGTCGAACGCGAGGGCGAGCACGGCGATGCCCTGCATGTCGGGGCCGATCCGCCCGTCGTCGCCCACGTACTCCGCGGCGAAGGCGGCGCGCACCGCCGCCGCGTGCTCACGCGCCTGCGCAGCGGTCGCGGCATCTCCGAGCGCCTCGGCCGAGGCGGCGTACAGATCCAGGGAGCGGATCTGGAACAGGGGTCCGGTGAGCTCTGCGGTCAGGTGAGGCGCGAGCATGATCGCCGAGAACTCGTCGAGCCCTGCGGCCTCGGGCCGGGATCCGTCGAGCGTGGACGGCGCCAGCCAGTCGCCGAAGTTCATCCGGCCGTTCCAGAGCAGGCGCTGCCGGGCGAGCCGCTCGGGGGAGAGCGAAGCAGGATCGAGCCCTGCCGGAAGCGCGGCAGCGGCGTCGGCCGTCTGGTGCTCGACCCAGGCGCGCATCGCGTCGATGTTGTCGCGCAGGAAGCGGGGATCGCCGTAGTGGCGGTACAGCTCCCATGGGGCGATCGTGATCGCGTCGCTCCATCCGGCCGCGTCGGTGATGTCGCCGAGGCCGGCGTTCGGAAGCTCCGGATCGTCCATGGCCGGCGGCATCGGCACGATGATGGGCACGATGCCGTCGTGCGCGGCCTGGTCGACGCGCACGTTGCGCAGCCAGCGGTCGAGGAACGCGGCGACGCCCATGAGAGTCGCCGCGGTCGGTGCGAAGATCTGCAGGTCGCCGGTCCAGCCGGCCCGTTCGCGCTGCGGGCAGTCGGTCGGCACCGCGAGGAAGTTGGAGCGCTGCGACCAGATCGTGTTCTCCACCAGGCGGTCCAGCCGCGCGTGGGACGAGGAGAAGGAGGCGGTCTGCGCGAGGTCGTTGGCGATGACGACCGCGGTGAAGTCCTCGGGCGCGGGCGTGCCGGGGTAACCGATCAGCTTGACGTAGCGGAACCCGTGGAAGGTGAACAGCGGCTCCCACTCCTCGCCCTCGGGACGGCCGGCGAGTACGTACTCGTCGGCCTGGTCCTTGTTCACGCCGAGGATGTTGTCGAGGAAGTTGCCCTCCGCATCGATGACCTCCGCGTGCTCCAGCCGCACGACCGTGCCGCGCTCGCCACGGACGCGCATCCGCACGCGCCCCGCCATGACCTGGCCGAAGTCGATCACGGTCTCGCCGGCCGGCGTCGTCAGGATGCGCTGCGCCGGCATTTCGCGGACGCGCCGGATCGGCTCTCCGACGAACGGCACGAGGGGCACGGAGACGGGGACGAGCGCGCACGGCGTCCACCCCTCGGACGCCTCGGCGTCGGCTGACGGCTCATCCCAGCCCGGCGTCTCCGCACGCGCATCATGGCGCTCCCCGATGAAGATGTCCGACCAGTCGATGGGCCCGCGGGAGCTGCGCACGGAGGCATCCGGGCGGATCACGCGACGGCTGCCGTCCGGGAGATCCACCTCCAGGCGCCACGTGGCGCGGAGGACGTCGCCGTATTGGGCGCTGCGCCCGAGGATCGAGATCCGGCCGGCGTACCAGCCGTCGCCGAGGATCACGCCGAGCACATTGGCGCCTTCGCGCAGCAGCGAGGTGACGTCGTGCGTCATGACCGAGATCTCGTGCTGGTAGCTCTCGTAGCCGGGGGCGAGCAGCCCGTCCCCGACCGGGCGTCCGTTCAGCGACGGCTGATGTACGCCCTGGCTGCTGATGCGCAGTCGCGCCGACACCGGCGCGGCGGGCAGATCGAACTTCTGACGCAGATGGCGTGGCGGGTGCAGGCGCTCGCCGGGCGGGGCCGCATTCTCGGCAGGGGCGAACGTCTCCGGACCGATCGCGAGCGGCCCCTCGGCGAGCACGCGCTCCTGCTCGGGCTCGGCCCACGGCGCGTCCCACTCCGCGAGGCCGAGGCCGAAGCCGGCGGACGCTTCGACCACACCGCCGTCCGCATCGCGCACGGCGAGCCGCCAGCGGTAGTCCGCGCCCGGGGTGCCCGCGAAGTCGACGGGTTCGAGCGCGGTCGCGTCCGAGTCGATCCATCCGGAGTCGTGCGCGAGCGCGCCGTCCGCGGACGTGATGCGGATCCGGTGCGCGCGGGGCGCGGATACCGCATCCTCCGCTCGCACCCGCCAGGTGAGCCGCGGCGTGGCGCGGCGCAGTGCGAGCGGGTTCTCGAGGTGATCTGCGCGGAGGTCGGACAGGACGAGAGGCATCGACGGGCTCCTTTGCTCTGAATCGATTCAAAAGTATGAGACCGACGATACGACCTTGCCACCGAGTCGTCAAGTTACGCATATCTACGCGGTGAACTTCCCGCGAATCGGATCCGGCGTCGGGATTGTGAATCGATTCAAAGCTTGCTAGCGTGCAAGCATCCCGGATCCGCAGCGCCCGTCCGGCCGCCGCACTCCGCATCGCTCACGTTCAAAGGAGAACCATGACCGTCGCAGCCCCCGCCGTCCGCCGCCCGAACCCCTGGTGGGTCGGCATCGTGTGCGGTATGGCGTCATACATCGATGCCGCCACGATCGTCTCGACGGGCATCGCCCTCGTGATCTATCAGCACACGATCGGCATCACCCCGGATCAGATCGGCATCCTGTCCGGAATGCTCACGCTCTCCATCGCGATCGGCGCGATCTTCGGCGGCCGGCTCGGTGACGCGCTCGGCCGGCGCACCGTCTTCCTCGTCACGATGCTGATCGTGATCGTCGGCATCGCCCTGCTGGTGTTCGGGGCGTCGTTCCCCGCGCTGCTCGCCGGCGTCGTCCTCGCAGGCCTCGGAACCGGCGCCGATCTGCCCGTGTCGCTCTCAACCATCTCGGAGGCCGCCACGGAGAAGAACCGCGGTGCGATCATCGGGTTCTCCAACATCCTCTGGGTCGTCGGGATCCTCGGGACGATCGTGATCGCGACGTTCGCCGGCGGTCTCGGGCGTCTCGGCGGTCAGCTGTTGTTCGGCCAGGTCGGGATCGTCGCGGCACTCGTCTTCCTCGCGCGGCTCACGATCCCGGAGTCGCCGTTCTGGCTGGCGGCGCGCGATGAGCGTCGTCGCGGTGCCGTGACCGTGCGGGCCGACCGCGCCTCGGTGCGCGACCTGCTGCGCAAGCCCTATGCCGGCCCGTTCGTCGCACTGCTGATCTTCTACGCCCTCACCAACGTCGGCGCCAACACCGGTGGCCAGTTCGGCACCTACCTCGCGGTCAACGTCGCGGGCATCCCCGTCCAGCTGAACTCCGCGATCGGCCTGGCGTCGTTCCCGATCGGTCTGCTCGCGGGCCTCTGGTTCATGCGCATCGTCGACGGCAAGCGCCGGATGACCTACTTCGTCTTCGGGGCGGTCGTGCTCCTCCTCGGGTATCTGACCCCTGCGGTCCTCGGCTTCAGCCTGCCCACGATCATCGCCATGAACCTGTTCATGGGCGTCGGCGGCGCCTTCGCGTTCGAGGGCATCATGAAGGTGTGGACGCAGGAGTCGTTCCCGACGCTGCTGCGCACGACGGCGCAGGGCGCCGTCATCGCCATCGCCCGAGTCGTTGCCGCGCTGCTCGCTTTCGTCACCCCCGCCCTCATCGCCGTCAGCCCGCAGGGACTGTACGCCGTGCTCAGCGCGGTCGTGGCCATCGGCCTCGTCGTGGCCTGGTTCGTCTTCCGTCACGCGGGCGAGAGCCAGTTCGTCACGGAGTCGCTGCCCACCGTCGTCGTCGAGGCGGAGGCCGAGGCCGCTGCGCCGATCGAATCCTGACCGCTCGACCACACCGACCCCGATCCGGAAGGACCGAGATGCACACCCCTCTCCACCAGGCCGACTTCCTCACCGCGGTGGCTCCGCGCGAGGCCGCGATCCGCTTCCGGCGGGCCGTTGCGACTGCCCAGCCACGCGACGCCGTCGCCTCGGCACGGCTCAGCGCCACGGCGCTGGGCGTGTACGAAGCGCGACTCGACGGTGCACCGGTCTCGGACTCGGTGCTCGACCCGGGCTGGAACGCGTACGAGTGGCGTCTCCCGTTCCAGAGCTGGGATGTGACGGAGGCGGTGCGCGGCGGATCCGGGGATCTCTCCCTCGAGGTTCTGCTGGGCAACGGCTGGTATCGCGGCGATCTCGGGTTCGAGGGCGCGAATGCGAACTACGGGGAGGAGATCGCCGTCGCGCTCGCTCTGGAGCTCGTCTTCGACGACGGCACCGTTCAGACCGTCGTGACCGATCCGGAATGGACGGCCGAGACCTCCGAGGTGCTGCGCAACTCGCTCTACAACGGCGAGACCATCGATGCGCGCCGTCGTGGCGTGCCGGGGGAGGCGCTGGCCGTTCAGACGGTCGAGGCGGACCGATCCCGGCTCGTCGCGCAGGCGGGTCCGCCCGTGAAGAGACAGGAGACGCTGCACCCGGAGCGCATCTGGGCCTCGCCGTCGGGCCGCACGCTCGCCGACTTCGGCCAGAACCTGGTGGGGTGGGTGCGGGTGACGGTGCAGGGGCCGAGGGGCGCCGAGGTCGTGCTGCGGCATGCCGAGGTGCTCGAGGACGGCGAGCTCGGCACGCGTCCGCTGCGCGCCGCGCAGGCCACCGACGTGTTCGTGCTGTCGGGTGGGCAGGACGTGTTCGAGCCCACGCTGACCTTCCACGGCTTCCGCTACGTCGAGGTCACCGGCTGGCCCGGGGAGCTGCGCGCCGAGGATCTGGAGGCCGTGGTCGTTCACTCCGAGATGCGCCGAACCGGATCCTTCGAGTGCTCGGAGCCGCTCGTGAATCAGCTCGTGCATAACTCGGTGTGGGGGCAGAAGGGCAACTTCCTCAGCGTTCCGACCGACTGCCCGCAGCGCGACGAGCGCCTGGGCTGGACGGGTGACATCGCCGCCTACGCGGCGTCGGCGTCGTTCCAGTTCGACACCGCCGACTTCCTGCACGACTGGCTCGAGGATCTGCACGCCGAGACGCGCAACTCCCCGGCCGGGATCGTCCCGATCGTCGTGCCCGACGTGCTGAAGTACGCGCAGTTCGGCGAGGACTTCGCGTTCCCGGAGCTGGGGGCGACAGCGATCTGGGGGGACGCGGCGGTGTGGGTGCCGGAGGCGCTGTGGCGCGCTTACGGCGACCGCGAGCGGCTGGCGGCGCACTATCCGGCGATGGTGCTGCACCTCGAGTCCGTCGAGCAGGTGCTCTCGCCGACCGGTCTGTGGGATCAGGGCTTCCAGTTCGGCGACTGGCTGGACCCGGACGCCCCGCCGGAGAACCCGGCCGCGGCGAAGGCGGATCCGCATGTCGTCGCGACCGCGTGCCTCTACCGTTCTGCTGCGTTCGCCGCGGAGGCGGCGGGAATCCTGGGGCGCACCGAAGAAGCCCGACGCTGGCAGGTGCTGGCGGATCGGGTGCGCACGGCGTTCCAGGAGCACTACGTCGAGGACGGCCGGGTGCGCTCCGACTGCGTCACGGTCTACGCACTGGCGATCTGCTTCGGGCTGCTGGAGGACGCGGACAGGGAGAAGGCCGCTGACCGTCTGGCCGAGCTCGTGCGGGCCGGCGGCTATCGCGTCACCACCGGGTTCGCCGGCACTCCGTTCGTCACCTGGGCGCTGTCCGAGACCGGGCACGTGGAGGACGCCTATCGATTGCTGCTCGAGAAGGAGAACCCCTCCTGGCTCTACCCCGTGACGATGGGCGCGACCACGGTGTGGGAGCGGTGGGACTCGATGCTGCCGGACGGATCCATCAATCCGGGCGAGATGACGAGCTTCAACCATTACGCGCTCGGCGCCGTCGTCGACTGGATCCATCAGGTGGTGGGCGGCATCCGCCCGGCCGAGCCCGGCTACGCGAAGCTGCGCATCGAGCCGGTTCCGGGGCCCGGCATCACCTGGGCGCGCACGAACTACGACGCCGCCGCGGGCGAGGTCGCCGTGCACTGGCGCACCGACGAGGACGGTTTCGTGCTCGAGGCCCGGATCCCCGATGGCGTGCCCGCGGAGATCGTCCTGCCCGACGGATCGACGCATGAGGTCGTCGGAGGCGAGCACCGCTTCGTCGCATGAGGCGGCCGCGCCCGGAGGTCCCGGGCGCGGCTGCGCCCATGCCCTAGGCTCGCTGTGCGGGAGAGGGGACGGCGATGGTCGTGAGCGTCCGGGAAGTGGCCGAGGACGCCGGCGTGTCCGTCGGCACGGTGTCGAACGTCCTGAACCGTCCCGATCGCGTCGCCGCTGAGACCGTGACCCGCGTCCAGGCCTCGATCGCGCGCCTCGGATACGTACGCAACGACGCGGCCCGGCAGTTGCGCGCCGGACGCAGCCGCACCATCGGGCTCGTCGTGCTGGACATCCGCAACCCCTTCTTCGCCGAAGTCGTCCGCGGTGCCGAGCAGCGCGCCGACGAGCACGGCATGTCGGTGCTCGTCGCCAACAGCGACGAGAGCGCACGCCGCGAGGGCATGCTCCTGGACCTGTTCGAGGAGCAGCGAGTGGCGGGAGTGCTCATCACGCCGGTCGCCGAGGCGCTGCCGCGGCTGCAGCAGATGCGCGATCGCGGCACCCTCAGCGTCCTCGTCGACCGCGAATCGCGCGATCCCGGGTTCTCCTCCGTCGCTGTGGACGACGTCGAGGGCGGGCGGATCGCCGCCGCGCATCTGCTGGAGAGCGGACGCCGCCGGCTCGCGTTCGTCGGCGGACCGGTCTCCCTGCGACAGGTCTCGGACCGCCTGAGCGGAGCGCAGGCCGTGGCCGCCGCGGCCGGGGTGGGCCTGGAGTTCATGGCGACGGGAGCGCTCAGCGTGGAGGAGGGGCGTCGTGCGGGGAGGCTCCTCATGGATCGTCCCGCGGCGGAGCGCCCGGACTCGGTGTTCGCGGCGAACGACCTGGTCGCGCTGGGCATGCTGCAGAGCCTGGTGATGGCCGGGGACGCGCGCGTCCCGCAGGACATCGCACTCATCGGATACGACGACATCGACTTCGCCGAAGCCGCGGTGATCCCGCTGAGCTCGATCCGCCAGCCTGCCGAACTCATCGGATCAACCGCGGTCGACCTTCTGCTGGGCGCGTCCGACGGCGGCGCAGCGACAGCCGAACGGGTGCTGTACCGGCCGGAACTCGTCGCCCGCGCCTCGACGCTGGGCACCTGAACGCGGGCCTCGGGGCGGCTCCGGCCGCTCGATTTCTCGTGGCCGGATCCGCCGGGTATGCTTGATCTTCGCGCCCCCGGTCGGCTGGAAAAGCGGGACGGGCGTGCATTGGCAAGTTGCCCGAGCGGCCAAAGGGAGCTGACTGTAAATCAGCCGCGTTATGCTTCGGGGGTTCGAATCCCTCACTTGCCACATCGATCGAAGGCCTCCGCAGCGCGGAGGCCTTCGTCGTTCGCGGATCCCTCAGCGATGGGCGGTCTTCGGCGTGCGGTTCTCCGCACTGACCATCCAGGAGAGCTGCTCGATCCGCTCCAGGATCGTGTGCAGGATGTCGGCCGTGGTGGGATCCTCCTCGTCCACCTGGTCGTGCACCTCGCGGCAGGTCGCCGCGACGCCGTCGAGGCGTTCCGTCATCAGGTCGATCGCGTCACTGGTCGCGATCTCGCCCTGGGGGCATTCGGGCAGTGATGTCGTCTCGGCGACCACGTCGCTGCGGCCGTCGGGCAAGGCATGGAGCGCACGCATGCGCTCGGCGACCGTGTCGGCGAACACGCGGCTCGCCTCGATGATCTCGTCGAGCTGCAGGTGGGTGTCCCGGAAGTTGGTGCCGACGACGTTCCAGTGCACCTGCTTGCCCTGCAGGGAAAGCTCGATGAGATCGACGAGCACGCGCTGCATGTCGTCGCTCAGCGTCTGGGATGCGGCGAATCCCTTCTCGGCGTTCTCCTCAGCGGTGCGCTGCGCGCCGCGCGCGGGCTTGCGACGGTTCTTCGTGGTGGTCGATGCCTGGGGGCTCATGGGACTCCTCGCTGTCACGGCGGCGCGGCATCCCGCGCGCCCGTCTGCTCATACGCCCCGCACGTTAGGCGCAGGCGTGCGGGAACGGTACGGGCTTGCGCCGGTCCGTCGTGAGCGTTAGGGGCAACAGAGGGCCGTTCCCGGAACTGCCGCATCCGGACGAGGGCTTCCTAGACTGGTCCTCATGCGTGCGCTCACCGAAGACCAGATCCGGGCGTCGTTCCGCAACGCCGAGCCCGACGAGGCCGCCGAGATCGCGATGCCGCACGACCTCCTGCTCGCGGAGTGGGATTACCTCGACTTCTTCGCGTGGCGGGATCCGATCGCGTCCCGCAGCGGGTACATCGTCATCGAACGGGCCGGTGAGCCCGTCGGCATCGTGCTGCGGGCGGCGGATCCGTCCCGGGTGCGCTCCGGCATGTGCAACCTCTGCCACACGATGCAGCCCGGAAACCAGGTCGCCCTGTTCGCCGCTCGCCGCGCGGGGGAGGAGGGGCGCAAGGGATCCGTCGTGGGCACCTACATCTGCGCTGATCTCTCCTGCCATGAGAGCGTGCGGATCGTGCCTCCGTTGGCGCCCAATGAGATCCGCGCGGACCAGCACGTCGACCGGCGACTGGACGGCACGCATCGGCGCGTGTACGCCTTCGTCGCGTCCGTGCTCGGCGACGCTTGACGCTCGCCCCGGCCTGAGGCGCAACTCTGAGCCTCAGGTTCACATTGCCTGAGACTCGGTGCCACGGAGAGCGCTGCCGCGGGTAGGCTGGACGGGCGGCTCACGGCCGCACGATCGCCGTCGATCCCGAAGGAGCACCATGTCCGAGCCCCTGCTCTACCGCGTCGAGGACGGCCTGGCCCGCATCACCTTGAACCGGCCGCAGCGACTGAACGCCTTCAACGCCGAGCTCGCGCACGCGTGGGCCGACGCGACGGCGGCCGCCGTCGGCGACAGCGCGGTGGGCGCGATCCTGATCGAGGGCGAGGGGCGTGCGTTCTGCGCGGGCGGCGACGTCATCGACATGGCCACGGGCATGGGTGGGAATGAGGAGATCGAGCGGCTCGCGCAGGTCATCCACTCCGGCATCGCATCCCTGACGACGTCCTCGGTGCCCGTCGTCGCTGCTGCGCACGGCACGACCGCCGGCGGAGGGCTGGGGATCCTGCTCGCGAGCGACTATGCCGTCGTCGGATCCGATTCGCGCTTCGGCAGCCTGTACGCGAATGTCGGACTCACCCCTGACCTCTCCGTCAGCGCCCAGCTGGCCGCCGCGGTCGGTCAGCGCCGCGCATTGCAGCTCCTGCTCACCGATCGCATGCTCTCGGCCGCGGAGGCGATCGAATGGGGCATCGCCGCAGAGGCCGTCGGCGAGGGCGACGCGGAGACAGTCGCGACCGCGGTGCGCACCCGGGCCGAGGAGGTCGCGCGGTTCTGGCTCGCGGGCGCTTTCGGCGCGTACGGGCAGGCGAAGCGGCTGATCCGCTCCCGCCCGGAGCGCACCTTCCCGGAGCAGCTGGACGAGGAGGCTCGCACGATCGCCGCCGCCTTCGGCGGATCCGAGGCGCAGGGCCTGATCGCGGCATTCGCGAAGCGGTCCTCCGGACGCTGACGGACGTGCCGGCCCGGCGCGAGGCGGTCGGCCCGCGGTCGTATCCGCCTGCACAGGGCCCCGCGTCGATGAGTTCTCCCCCGATCACGCAGTGCCCCCAGAAGGCGCCGCATCGCGTGCGAGGATGAGAGCACGACAGACGGGGGATCCCATGGCGAACACGACGACGGCCAAGTCCGGACCGAACACCTCACTGCTCATCCGAGGAGCGATCTGGATCGCGATCGGAGCTCTCATCGCCGCCGCACTGGTGTGCGTGGTGTGGGTGCTCATCGGCGACCAGCAGGGGCTGATCGGACGTGCCTTCCTCACGATCGTGCTGCTCGCCGCCTTCGCGGCGATCGCGATCCTCGAGGCCAGCCTCGCTCCGAACCGCCAGGACTGGCTCGCGCTGCTCAGCATGATCACCTGGATCCTGGCGCTGCTGGTCGGCGCGGTGAAGATCTGGCTGCCCGAACAGACCGTCGGCTACTCCTCCTCAGCCTTCGAGGGCCCCGAGCGCTTCTTCCAGTTGATCCTCGTGGTCGGCATCCTGCAGCTCGCGCTGCTGCACGTGCGGCTGTTCCAGAAGGCAGCGGCCCGTCACGACACGGCGTTCACCCGGGGGATCGTCTGGGCGACCTATGCATTCCTCGCGTCTCTGGTCGCGATGCTGGTGTTCTACCTGACCTTCCCGCACACGTTCGACTACCAGGAGCTGTACTGGCGGATCGTCGTCGCGCTCACGATCCTCACCGCAGTCGGCACGATGCTGGTTCCGCTGCTGAACGCGTTGTTCGCCCCGAAGCGGCCCGCGCCCGGCGCGCCGGCCCTCGTGGCTTACGCCGCTCCGGCCGCGGTCGCGTACCCGGCGGCCGAGCCGCAGCCGTGGCCCACCTACGCCGACGGCCGCACGCCGCTGCCGATCTTCGCCGACGGCAGCCCCGACTGGAACGCCTACTACACGGGCGTGCCCTCGCCGGGGGCGACGATCCCGGGCCAGCCGGCCGCGGCCACTCCGTCCCAGCCCGTCCCGCCCACTCCGGCTCAGCCCGCGACGCCGACTCAGCCCGCGATGCCCGCGCAGTCCGCGGCGGAGGCTGCCGCGGCGGCTCCCGAGTCCATCGCGGGTGGCCATGGCCTGACGGGCGCACTGCACTCGGAGGTGCCCGCGGCTGAGACGGATCCGGCTGCTCCGTCGGCACCGGCGACTCCGGCGTTCCCGCCCGCTCCGCCTGCGCCGTCTGCCGGGTCGACGCCGCCGGCCGCCTCGTGACCGCGGTCGAGCTCCGAGATCTCGCGATCGACATCGCGCGCGAGGCGGGGGAGCTGGCCCGGCGTCGCCGGGCCGAAGGCGTGTCGATCGCGGCGAGCAAGTCGACGCTGGCCGACATCGTCACCGAGGCCGACCGCGAGGTGGAAGCGCTGATCCGTGCGCGGCTGGATGCCGAGCGTCCGGGTGACGGCTTCCTCGGCGAGGAGACCGGCGGTGGCGAGGGGACCACTGGTATCACCTGGGTCGTCGATCCGATCGACGGCACGGTCAACTACGCATCGGGGATCCCGCTGTACGCGGTGAGCATCGCCGTCGTCGAGGGCGGCAGCGATCCCGACCGCTGGACGCCGCTTGCCGGCGTCGTGCAGTCGCCGGTGCTGGGGGAGACGTTCTCCGCGGTTCGCGGTGAAGGTGCATACCTGAACGGCGAACGTCTCCGCATCGCCGAGCCCGGTCCCGCCGGCGCCCTGCTCGCCACCGGCTTCGGGTACGACCCGGGCACGCATGCGGGGGACCTGGCCACGGTCGGCCGTGTCATGCCCGTCGCTCGCGATCTTCGCCGCGGAGGCAGCGCCGCCACCGACCTCGCGTACGTGGCGGCGGGACGCCTCGATGGCTACTTCGAGCGTGGCCTGAGCCCGTGGGACTTCGCCGCGGGAGGGCTTCTCGTGCAGGAGGCGGGCGGCGTGTTCGCCCGCCCTGAGGGGCCCGATGTCGCACGCCGTCTGAACCTCGCGGGCAGTGTGGATCTCGTCGCGGAGCTGCAGCGACGGATCCTCGAACCCCGCTGAGATCGGTCTCTGCGGACGCGGACACGCCCGTGTTACGGCGGGGGCGCCTCGATTCGGCCACGCGCCGATTCTTTGGTATTCTCGTCTGGTTGCCCTCTGAGGGCAGCACGCCCCGATAGCTCAGTGGCAGAGCACTTCCATGGTAAGGAAGGGGTCGTCAGTTCAATCCTGACTCGGGGCTCGCAGTATCCATCGGATGCCGTGCGGCAGGGTAGCTCAGTTGGTGAGAGCGCACGACTCATAATCGTGAGGTCGCGGGTTCAAGCCCCGCTCCTGCTACAGACAAAAACCCCCGGTTGCCCCGGGGGTTTTCGCGTACTCGGCCACGCGGCTCGGCTGCGCGGGGACGGCTGGTCGCGCTAATGGGAGATCACGCCCGCCGCGCCGTCGACGGTCACCTCATCTCCGGTCGAGATCAGTTCGGTCGCGCGGGCGACGCCGACGACCGCGGGGATGCCGTACTCGCGGGCGACGACCGCGCCGTGGCTGTTCGCGCCCCCCATCTCCATGACCAGGCCGCCGGCCGTGAGGAAGAGTGGCGTCCAGCCGGGGTCGGTCGACGGCGCGACGAGGATCTCTCCCGGCTGCAGCTCGGCGCCGACCGGATCCACGATGACGCGGGCGATCCCCGTGACTGTTCCTGCCGATGCGGGCGTGCCGCTCAGCGCGCCCTCCGCGACCGCTGCGGCGGTGCCGACCGCTTCAGGCTCTGTCCCATCCGACAGCAGCACGCGCGGCACATGCCTGCGCTGCAGTTCAGTGTCGTAGCGGGCGCGACGCTCATGGATCACGGCGCGCAGATCGTCGCCCGCGGCGACGCGCTTCGTCTCCTCGAAATCGAGGAAGAACACGTCCTGAGGGTTCGCGAGCGTACCGGTCGCCGCGAGCTCGCGCCCGATCCCGAGCATCGTCTCGTGCGCCCGCCGCAGCGCCAGGATCACCAGATACTTCGGCGCTTCCCGCATCCCCACGAGTGCGCGCGCCCGCCGCAGGCAGCCGCGCGCGACGCGGGCGCGAATCCGCCGGTGCGGGCGCGCACGACGGTACAGCGTCTCGATCATGGCTGTGGCCTCGGCTGCGCCCTCGGCGAAGTGCTGGGCCGGGGTGTCCGCGTCTGCACCGAGGCGGAGATAGCCGGACAGCACGCCGAACAAGTGCGCGGGATCGTCGGCCCATCGCGGCATCCCCAGGTCGATCTCGGCGACCGCGCGATGACCGAAACGATCGAGGAAGGCGGCCATCGCGTGCTGCAGCACGGGTGGCAGCACGCCGTCGAGGAAACCGTCGGCGAGTTCTCGCGCAGAACTGGTCTCCAAGGCGACGGCCGAGTCGGCGTCAGCACGCGCGCGCACGGCGAGTTCCCACAGGTCGAGATCCATCTGCGTCGTCACGTTGTCCGGTGCACTGCGCAGTACGGCCTGGATGTCGCCCGGCCGGATCGCCGGGCCCAGCAGGCGCTGTGCGAGGCCCAGCATCGCGAAGCCGGCGGCTGCGCCGGGAAGGCTGCGCGGTGCGTACGGCATCGCCCGGAAGATGAGGTCGACCACGCCGTCGACACGATCCGCGATCGTGCCCGATGGGGCGTCGAACGCGCGCACTTCGGCCTCGAGACGGCGCACGCGACGCTGTGCCGCACGCGGTTCGGCGAGCGCCTGTGCGACCACGAACGGAGCACGGATACGGGCGGCGGCATGGAGGAACGCGCGCAGGAAGCGCCGGCGCGAACCGGGGGCGACGGCGAACCGCGGATCCTCGAACAGGCCGCGCAGCACGACCGCAGACCGCGCCTCCATGACGTCGAGGGCCCGCGGAAAGATCGCGCGCCCCGCCGCAGAGCGGACGATCGGGGTCGCGTCGACGAACAGGCGATCGCCGCCCACGGCGAGGCCTCCGGGGCCGTCGACGATCCGTGCCGGACGGCGGCCGATGAGGTCCAGGAAGCCGGCACCGATCACGCGGAACGCCGCGATCCCCATCGGCGTGATCGGCCGACGCAGCCCTTGGGCCAGGCTGATGCAGAAGAAGGCGCGGATCTCATCCGGCGGCTTGGGCGCATCGCGCACCGGAACCGGATACAGAGTCGTGATCGGCCGCGACTGCGTGAGCCACAGCTTGCCGTCGCCGTCGGTGGCCCACTCGATGTCCTGCGGTGCCCCGAACGCGCGCTCCACGCGATCGCCGAGGGACGCGAGCGCCACGACCTGCGCGTCGGTGACGCTCACGGCATCGCCGCCACCGCGCCGGCGTTCGAGGATACGGCCCGTGGCGGTGTCGATCACGAAGTGATCCGGATCCACGGATCCGGAGACGACCGACTCGCCGAGCCCGCGCGCCGCATCGAGCACCGCTTGGCGATGCCGGCCTGTCACGGGGTCCGCGGTGAAAAGCACTCCGGCGGACTCGGCCTCGACCATCGTCTGCACCACGACAGCCAGGGCAATGCCCGCGCCGCCGATGTCGTGCGCATTGCGGTACGCCACGGCGCGGTCGGTCCAGAGCGATGCCCAGCAGCGCTGCACGGCGCTGAGCACGTCGTGGATGCCCGTGACGCCGAGGTAGGTGTCCTGCTGGCCGGCAAAGCTCGCGCCGGGGAGGTCTTCAGCGGTGGCGGACGAGCGCACCGCGACCGCCCCGGCACCGAGCCGTGAGTACGCCGCGCGGACGACGCTCTCCACATCCGCCGGCATCGGTGCCGCCATGACGGCGGCGCGTGCCGCCGAGGCGTCGGTCATCGTTCCCTCCTCGACGACGGTGCCGCGCACCGCGCGGCGATACGCCTCGGTGGTGATGCAGAACCCCGGGGGTACGTCGAAGCCGGCCCGGATGAGTTCGCCGAGATTGGCCGCCTTCCCGCCCACCGCGACGAACTCGGCGGCCGAGAGCTGCGCGAGATCGAGGATGAGGGATGCGCCCCGCTGGGCTTCGTCGCGGTCCACAAGCGATCCTTCCATTAATTCATCAGATGAGGAATTAAATGAAGGATCGCACCTCGCGGGCCGGACCGCAAGACACCTGGAGCGCTGATCCTACTTGCGACCGCCCGCTGGGGAATCTCGGCGGTCGATGCGTCCTCGTCGGCTATGACGAGCTGCTGCTGCGTTCGGGCGTCGGTGCCGCGGGATCTCCGTCCTGGGATGACAGAGCGGCTGAGGGAATGTCGCTGGGGAGCGCTTCGTCCACGATCACCTCTTCTGGCTTGCGCAGGCGCGGTGGGGCCGCGGACCAGTCCTTGAGATGCTGCCCAATGAGGTCATACGAATTCACGACTCCCTCCATCACGGAATCGATCAGGCCGTTTCTGCCTGCGAGCCTGTGCGTTCCCATCTTGCCGATGAGCGTGACGGTGAAGGACTTGAGTTCCTTGCTGGGGTCGGTGACGAGGACGTTCGGGTTTTCGCGCACTGTTCGCAGCAGCTCGGCATTGCCACCGCGCTGGCGCGCCGCGAACGCTTCGATGCGGAGGCTGTCGGGTGCTTCTTTGAGCTGGCGGAGTAGCCAGTTGACCCGCGTGGTGGGCTTCCCTTCGCCAGGCGCCGCGATTGTGAAGGAGCCGGTGACCTGGCTTGCTCGAACGTCGATGGTCAGCGTCAGGGGCGAGACAGTATTAGGGATGCGAATGGCGCCGGAGAGCTTGCCCTCGTTCACGAGCATCTCCGTCAGCGTCGTGATGCGAAGCGCGGGGTTCGTGGTCTCCGCCTTGCTGAGAGCGTGGGTTACGTCTGCGCCGAGACGTTGCCCGAGCTTGAGAGTGGCGAATCGCAGAAGGGCATCGAATCGAGCTGCGAGCTGGGCGGCGTCCTTGTCGGTTCGTCGAAGGGTCCCTGCGACGACGGCCTCGCGGACGGGGACCCAACTCGGCCCCATGTCGCTGAGCTCCACAGCACCGGACTTCGGGTGCTCAAGGTAACGAATCAGCTCACCCAGAATCCAGGCCTGGTCAGGGTCTGCAACCCCTCGGACTTCCTTTTGCATGACTGCCGCGACGAGAACTTCGGTCCACGAGAGGTGATGAAGCGAGACGGACTTGAGCTTGCGCTTGTCGACGACCGTCGGATGGACGCCGGCAGCCGGAGGAATCTCGTTCGAGATTGTGATCAGCGCGTCGAACCGATGCTCACGCGCGACATCGAGGTAGTTCTCCAACTGCTCGCGCTGCAATTCGTTGCCGCCTGTCTTGACCTCGACAAGGGCGGTCCAGAGCTTCTTGCCCCATTTCACTCGGATCAACCCATCGGGGAAGATCTTCTTCTCACCGAGTATGAAGGGGACTTCGATGAACGTCTCCATCCCGCCAGACGGTGCGCCGAAGCGGGCAGTGATCGCGCGACCATATTCCTTCACCGAACTCATCACCGCTAGAAGTGCCGACGTGGCTCGGCGCTCTTGCTCTTCGGCTCCGTTAATGCCGGACGTCGGGATGAGCCGGGCCGCGTTCCACGGATTCTCTTCTGCCATTTGCGACTCCATCGTCGAGTGTTCTTGCACGAACGCTATCGGCAAGACACGATCGGGCCGGACGACACGGCCCTCGGCGTTGCGCCAGCTTGCTCCTTGATGGCACCGGTGCCGCGACGGTCACCGGTGCGCGGTCGCCACGAACGCACGGATCGGCGTGCGGATCGGACCGGTGCCGAAACGTCGTTCCAGAAGCTCCGCCGCGATCGCCTCGATGCGGTCTCGGATCTCGTCCCCGTGCGGCTCGAGCTCTGCGCGCATCGGTGAGCCCTGCGGGATCGCGGCGGCCGCAGCTGCAGCCGACTCCGCCGCGCCGATCAGGTCGACCGCCTCCACGGCGTCGATGGTGAGGCCGCCGGCTTCGGCATCTCGGCGGATGGTCTCCGGGTCGTGATAGCCGTGCGCGACGCGCGTGATCACGTTCGGCGGTGCATCCGGGAGCACCTGGCGGTAGGCCTCGTCGACTGCGAGGGCGACGGCGTTGGTGGCGATCGAGTCCCAGGTCGAGAACAGATATGTGCCGCCCGGTCGGAGCACGCGCCGCGCCTGCGCGTGTGCGGCCGGCCGATCAGGGAAGAACATGACCCCGAACTGGCACACGACGAGGTCGAAGGACGCGTCGTCGAAGGGGAGCGCCTGCGCGTCGGCCAGCTGCCAGGCGACGTCCGGCGCGCCCGCGGACCGGGGCGCGCCGTGCGCCTCGGCGACGGCGAGCATGCCCGGATTGAGATCCGTGGCGACCAGCGTGGTCGCGCTCGGCAGTGCGGCCGCGAGCCCGCGGGTCACCACCCCCGTCCCCGCGGCGAGCTCGAGCACCGTGGAGGGTCTCCGAGCCACTGCCCGGGCCACCATGTCGTCGGCATAGGGCTGGAACATGAGCGGAACCATGAGCTGCTCGTAGGCGTTCGGAACCCCGCCCTGGAACAGCTTCGCCGCGGCGTCGTCGGCCATGTCGGCCCCCATCCTCTGCCGACCGTTGTACGCCGCTTGCGCGGTGCTGTCCAGCGCGGGCGAAAGGCTCCGGCGCTCCTCAGCTCTGCCAGCTCTTCCCGGCCCAGGGGTCGTAGTCGGCGAGCAGCGGCTCCTGCGCCGGACGCTGGTCCTCGGGCACGTGCTGCAGATTGACCCGCACGCGGTACCAGAGCGAACTCGACCCCCGCATCCCATCGACCAGGACGTCGGCGGGGTGCAGCATCGACGCCACGGGCGCATGCGTCTCGCGCCATTGCTCGAGCGCGGCGAGCGCCTCGGGCTTCGTCTTCGTGCGCGCGATCTCGATGAGCGGCATGCTCGAGGCGCGCCGGCCGGATCCGTCGGATCCGCGCGGCGGCTTCTCGGCCGGGCCCAGCTTCTCGGCCAGGGCGAGCAGCGCCGACAGCGATCCCACCGCATCGTCGATGCCTTGATGCGGGTCGCCGATCTCGGCGAAGCGGGCGCGCACGGTCGGCACCGTGAACTCCTCCGGGCGGCGCAGGCGCACTTCGTCCCAGGCGAGCGGCGTCGACACACGCGCGTCCGGCAGAGGTCGGACCGAGTACGCGGAGGCGACGGTGCGGTCCTTCGCGTTCTGGTTGAAGTCGACGAACACGCTCTCGCCGCGCTCCTCCTTCCACCAGCGCGCAGTCGCGAGCCCGGGCGCCCTGGCCTCCACCTCGCGCGCCAGCGTCTCGGCGGCAAGACGCACGGCGGCGAAGTCCCACTCGGGCCGGATCCGGACCAGGATGTGCATGCCCCGGGATCCACTCGTCTTCGGCCAGCCGACCAGACCGCAGTCATCGAGGACCTCGCGCACGACGAAGGCGGTGTCGACGATCTGCGACCATTCGACGCCCGGCATCGGATCCAGATCCACCCGCAGCTCGTCGGGGTGCTCGAGGTCGGCGGCGCGCACGGCATGCGGGTTGAGATCGAGACAGCCGAGGTTCACGATCCAGGCAAGCCCCGCGGCATCGGTGAGGACCGCCTCCTCCGCGGAATTGCCGGACGCGTACCGCAGCACCGCTGTGCCGATGTAGTCGGGATGCTCGGGCACCCGCTTCTGGAAGAACGGTTCGGCGTCGATGCCCTTCACGAACCGCTTGAGCACCATGGGACGCCCGCCGGCTCCGCGCAGCGCGCCATCCGCCACCGCGAGGTAGTACTCGACGAGATCGAGCTTGGTCAGCCCCGCCTGCGGGAAGACGACCTTGTCGGGGTGCGACACGCGCACCTCGGCGCCGTCGATCTCGAGGAAGGTCTCGGCTCTGCCTGCCATGGGTCCACGTTAGATCGTGAGTGTCGTCGCGGCGAGAGCACCGGACGATCCGAGGCCCGTCGATGTGCTCTTGCGGTTCTTCCTCACGCGCCGTAATCTACAACCAATCAGTTGTATTTAATCTCGAGGAGGAAGCATGTCGGACAGCGCAGCACGGACCGTCGTCACCCGCACGGTCGGCGAGGGCGATGACGCGATCACGTACGACATCCACGGCGATCTCGCCACGGCGACCGTCGAGCGGCCGGCGCTGTTCCTGTTCGGCGCGCCGATGGATGCGACGGGATTCCAGATCCTCGCCTCGCATTTCGGCGATCGCCCGGTCATCACCTACGACCCGCGCGGCGCCGGGCGCAATCCGGTCGGCACCGCGGACATCGCGGTGCAGCGGCATGCGGACGACCTGCACCGCGTGATCGCCGCGCTCAGTGTCGGACCGGTCGACGCGTTCGGCAGCAGCGGCGGAGGCGTGAACCTGCTCGCCCTGGTCGCTGCGAATCCCGACGATGTCCGCGTCGCCGTCGTGCACGAGCCGCCCGTGGCGGACTTCCTGCCCGACCGGGATGCCGTGCTCGCGGTGACGGCCGACATGAAGCGCACCTTCGCGGCGGAGGGGAGCGGTCCGGCGCTGGCGAAGTTCATCCAGTTCGTGATGCTCGACGGCCCGGTGCCGCAGGGCTACCTCGACGGCCCGGCCCCCGACCCCTCGATGTTCGGACTGCCGACGGCCGACGATGGCAGCCGGACGGATCCGCTCTTCCGCAACATGCCGGCGACGCTCGCCTACCTGCCGGAGATTGCGGCGCTCCAGGGCCTCGGTGAACGCCTCGTGATCGCTTTCGGTGCCGAATCGGGTGAGACGATGCCGGCGCGCGCGGCCCGGTCGGTCGCTGCGGCGCTCGGGATCGAGGCGACCGTCTTCCCGAGCAACCACGGCGGCTTCACCGAGCAGCCGGGGTTCCCCAGCGATCCGGCAGGGGTCGCCGCGCGCCTGCGCGAGGTGCTGGACCAACGAGGCTGACGTCGCGGAACGGCGCGCGATCGCGGGGCCCGCGATTGCGCGCCATTCCCGTGTCAGGAGGCCTGGGGCAGGATCCGCAGTGCGACGAGCATCTTGGTGAGCGCGCCCTCGCGGCGGGCCGGGATGTGGAAGTCGGGGTCGACGTCGATGAGCGGGTAGATCGCCGCGCGTCGTGCGACGTCGCCCTGGCGCTCGGGGCGGTGGTTCTGCGTGCCGGGGGTCTGGGGCATCATCGCCTCTTCTCTCGCTCTTGATTCCGAATGGTGGAATTGATCTATCGAATAATGAAAGAATATGATGATCCGGCTCGAGGGTCAAGAGTTTTCCGCCTGGATCCGTCGGAATGTTGCTCCGGTTCCCAGCTGATTGACAGGAACCCGGTATTCTGGCTCGGCAATCCAGGGTGCGCCGGCCGGCGTGCGGGAGACTCCGCCCTCACCCTCGACCTGACAGAAAAGGCATTCAAAATGACTGGTACTGCTGGAAAGGCGCTTACTGAGGCGATCTCGACGTTCCTCTTCGTGTTCAGCATCATCGGCGCGGTCAACAGCAAGAGCCCGCTGACGCCGCTGGCGATCGGCCTCGCGCTGACGGTTCTCATCTACGCCTCGGGGCACATCTCCGGCGGCCACCTCAACCCCGCCGTGTCGTTCGGCGCCCTCATCCGTGGTGCCATCGGCGTCACGGACTTCGTCGCCTACATCGTCGCCCAGTTCATCGGCGGCGCACTCGCAGCACTGGTGAGCTTCGCGGTCTGGCCGCACGCCGACAAGGCGACCGAGATCAAGGTCGGCCCGGCCTTCCTGGTCGAGGCGCTGTTCACCCTCGTCCTCGTCTGGGTCGTGCTGAACGCCGCAACCTCGAAGGACAACGACAACAACTCCTTCTACGGCCTGGCCATCGGTGGCACCGTCTTCGTCGGCGCCGTCTCGGTCGGCGGCGTCTCCGGCGGCGGGTTCAACCCCGCCGTCGCACTCGGCCTCTCCATCAGCGGCCAGTTCGCCTGGAGCAACCTGTGGCTGTACATCGTGGCTCCGCTGGTCGGCGCGGCGATCGCGGCACTGCTGTTCCGTGTGCTGAGCAGCAACGACAAGAAGGCCGCTGCCTGACCCGCACTCCTTCTGGAACGCCCCGCGCTCGGTGAGCGCGGGGCGTTCTGCTGTCCGAGGTCGAGTCGATCGAGCCCGGGCGATCTGTGCTTGCGGGGTGGGCTCTGCAGGACGATTGCAACTTGGCAGGACGATCCTGCGGATCCTGTCCTGCAGAGTTGCAGGGATCCTGCAGAAGTTGGGCGAGACGAGCTCGAGCCCGCGACCCTCAGTGCGCGCGCAGGCCGTCGAAGATCACGCGGGTGACGTCGTCGACCAGTTCCTCGGGGGTGAGCGAGGTGTGCGCGGGGCGGTACCACTCGATGATCGAGTTGATCATGCCGAACATGAGCCTCGTCGTCACCGAGGGGCGGATGTCGCGGCGCAGGGCGCCCTCCTGCTGCGCTTGGCCGACCAGGTGCGCGACGCGCTGATCGAAGATGCGGCGGCGCTCGAGGGCGGCGCGCTCGATCTCGCTGTTGCCGTGCACGCGCAGCAGCAGCGTCACCTGCGGCAGCTTGCTCGTGAGCACGCGCACGGCGCCCGCGATCACTGTCACCAGCCGCGTGGCGGCCGTGCCCTCGTCGGCCAGCGCCCCGTCGAGCACCGACTCGAGCCCTCCGAGTGCGTCGTCGAGGGCGATCTCGAGGATCTGCTCCTTGGATGTGAAGTGGTGATACAGCGCGGCCTTGCTGAGGCCGAGCGCGGTCGCCAGCGATGACACGCTCGTGGCGTCGTAGCCCTGCTCATTGAAGAGGCGCACGGCGATCTCGAGCACCTGCGCGCGGTCGTAGCCGGGGCGTCCGCGGCGCGCACGCGGTGCGGCCTCCTCGGCGCTCGCGACCTCGGGCGCATCGGCGACACTCGACTCGTCGGCGGCGTGCGCGGATCCGGTGCTCATCCGCAACATTCTCCCTCATCGGCCTCGCTGGCGGACTTGCCCGCCCGGGATCCGTCTGACATCCTTTTACTGAACGATCGGTCGGGAAACTGTTGGATTCTGACCCCGAAGCACCCTGTCGACGACGACCCCGGGAGGACGAGCATGTCGGAGGCCTACCTCATCGGCGGTACGCGCACGCCGGTCGGACGCTACGGCGGCGCTCTCGCCGGTGTTCGTCCCGACGATCTGGCCGCGCTCGTCATCCGCGAGGCCGCGCAGCGCGCCGGCGTGCCCGATGACGCGTTCGACGAGGTGATCCTCGGATCCGCGAACCAGGCGGGGGAGGACAACCGCAACGTCGCGCGCATGGCCGTGCTGCTCGCCGGCTTTCCCGACGCGTTGCCGGCCTTCACGGTGAACCGGCTCTGCGCCTCGGGGATGACGGCCACAGCCCTCGCCGCGCAGGCGATCCGAGCCGGCGACGCCGACGTGATGATCGCGGGCGGAGTGGAGTCGATGACGCGCGCTCCCTGGGTGCAGGCGAAGCCCGAGCGCGCCTGGGCGAAGCCGGGCGAGGCCTTCGACACCTCGATCGGCTGGCGCTTCACGAACCCGCGCCTCGCCGCGCGGGACAAGGCCACCTACTCGATGCCGGAGACCGCGGAGGAGGTCGCGCGCGTCGACGGCATCACCCGCGAGGACGCCGACGCCTTCGCCCTGCGCAGCCACCAGCGGGCGATCGCCGCGATCGATGCCGGCCGCCTGGCTCCGGAGATCGTGCCGGTGCCGACGCCGCGCGGTGGGCTCGTCGACACCGACGAGGGCCCGCGCCGCGACACCACGCTCGACGTGCTCGCGGGTCTGCGGCCCGTGGTCGCCGGCGGCAGCGTGGTCACCGCGGGCAACGCCTCCTCGCTGAATGACGGCGCCTCGGCGATCGTCGTCGCCGGATCCGCCGCGATCGAACGGCACGGGCTGACCCCGCGGGCGCGCATCGTCGCCTCCGCCTCGGCCGCACTCGCCCCGGAGATCATGGGGCTGGGGCCGGTGCCGGCGACGGAGAAGGCTCTCGCGAAGGCGGGGCTCACCGTGGCCGACCTGGGCGCGGTCGAGCTGAACGAGGCGTTCGCCACGCAGTCGCTCGCCTCGATCCGAAGGCTCGGCCTCGACCCCGAGATCGTGAACGCCGACGGCGGCGCCATCGCACTCGGCCACCCACTCGGCTCCAGCGGCAGCCGGATCCTGATCACGCTGCTCGGCCGGATGGAGCGCGAGGGGGTCCGGTACGGGCTGGCGACCATGTGCGTCGGCGTCGGACAGGGCACCGCGATGATCGTGGAGCGGGTCTGATGGCTGACGCATCGACGGCTCGACGGCTGCGCATCGAACGCACGGAGACGCGGGTCACCGCGATGCTCGACCGGCCCGAGACCCGCAACGCGATCGACCAGGCCATGATCGACGAGCTGCACGCGCTGTGCGCCGAGCTCGAGGAGGATCCGCGGACTCTGATCCTGACCGGATCCGGCGGGACCTTCGCCTCCGGCGCCGACATCGCCCAGCTGCGCGACCGCCGTGCGCAGGACGCGCGGGCCGGCATCAACACGACCGCCTTCCGGCGCATCCGGCAGCTGCCGATGCCCGTGATCGCGGCGATCGACGGCTACGCCCTCGGCGGCGGTGCGGAGCTGGCCTACGCGGCGGACATCCGCATCGGCACCCCGTCCGCGCGCATCGGCAACCCGGAGACCGGGCTCGGCATCCTCGCCGCGGCCGGAGCGACCTGGCGGCTGCCGCAGATCGTCGGCGAGGCGCGCGCGTCGGAGCTGCTGCTGACCGGACGTCAGCTCGGAGCCCAGGAGGCGCTCGCCTGGGGGCTGCTGTCCTCGCTGCACGAGTCGGAGGATCTGCTCGCGGCGGCGCACGCGATCGCCGACCGCATCGCCGCGAACGATCCGCTCGCCACCCGGCACACCAAGGCTGCCCTGCTCGCCCCGGCCGACCGGCATCCCGCGATCGAACTGGAGCTGCAGGCCGAGCTGTTCGAGAGCCCGGAGAAGCACCGTCGGATGACCGCCTTCCTGGAACGGAGGAGCCGCCGATGAGCGGACAGGATCCCCGCGCGCTCGAGCTGACGGCGGCTCCCGACCGGGTCGGCGTGCTCGGCGGTGGACGGATGGGCGCCGGCATCGCGCACGCGTTCCTGCTCGCCGGATCCCAGGTCGTCGTGGTCGAGCGGGACGAGGCCGCAGCGGCAGCGGCGGGGGAGCGGATCCGCACGAGCCTGCAGCGCTCCGTCGACCGCGGGAGCACCGAACGCACGATCGCCGCGCTCGAGGGAGCGCTCGAGACGAGCACCGACGCCGCCGCGTTCGCCGATGCCGGACTCGTCGTCGAGGCCGTTCCCGAGGACCGCGCCCTCAAGGCCGAGAGCCTGCGCCGCATCGAGGCGATGGTCGAACCGCGCGCCGCGATCGCGTCCAACACGTCCTCGATCTCGATCGACGACCTCGGCGCGGAGCTCGCCCACCCCGAGCGGTTCCTCGGCCTGCACTTCTTCAACCCCGTGCCCGCCTCTTCGCTCGTCGAGGTGGTCGTGGGAGCGTCCACGAACCAGGAGCTCGTCGACGACGCCCGGGGCTGGGTCGCCGCCCTGGGAAAGACCGCGGTCGTGGTCGCCGACGCACCGGGGTTCGCGTCGAGTCGGCTGGGCGTGGCGATCGCGCTGGAGGCCATCCGGATGCTCGAGGAGGGCGTGGCGACCGCCGCCGACATCGACGCTGCGATGGAGCTCGGCTACCGGCATCCGACCGGCCCGCTGCGCACCACCGACATTGTCGGCCTCGACGTGCGGCTCGGGATCGCCGAAGAGCTCGAGGCGAAGCTCGGGGCGCGGTTCGCGCCGCCGCAGCTGCTGCGCGACCTGGTCGCCGATGGACACCTGGGCCGCAAGACCGGCCGCGGATTCTACGAATGGAGCGAATGACATGACCGAGCTGCTGCCCAGCTATCTGCAGGGAGCCTGGTGGACCTCTGCGTCCGAGGCCGGCACGATCGTGCGCGACGCCTCGACGGGCGAGGAGATCGTCCGCGTCGACTCTGCGGGCATCGACCTCGCCGGCGCCGTGGAGCACGCGCGCACCGTGGGGCAGCAGAACCTCGGCGCGCTCACGTTCCACCAGCGGGCGATGCTGCTCAAGCAGATGGCCGTGGAGCTCACCGCGCACAAGGAGGAGCTGTACGAGCTCTCCAAGCGCAGCGGATCCACGGTCCGCGACTCGTACGCCGACGTGGACGGCGGCATCGGCGTGCTGTTCACGTACTCGTCCAAGGGGCGTCGCGAGTTGCCGAACGCGAAGGTCGTCCTGGACGGCCCGGTCGAGCCGCTCTCCAAGGACGGATCCTTCCTCGGCCGGCACGTCTACACGCGCCTGCCCGGTGTCGCCGTGCAGATCAACGCCTTCAACTTCCCGATGTGGGGTGCGCTGGAGAAGTTCGCCCCGGCCTTCCTCGCCGGCGTGCCCTCGATCGTGAAGCCCGCGACCCCGACGGGCTACATCGCGGAGGCATGGGTGCGGATCCTCGTCGATTCCGGACTGCTGCCGGACGGCTCCCTGCAGCTGGTCAGCGGATCCCTCCCCGGGATCTTCGATCTGCTGCGCCTCGGCGACCTCGTCGCCTTCACCGGAAGCGCCTCGACCGCTGCGGGCCTGCGCGCCCAGACCGCCGACGGGGTGCGCTTCACGAGCGAGACCGACTCGATCAACGCCTCGGTGCTCGGTCCCGATGCGACGCCGGACACCCCGGAGTTCGAGGCCTATGTGAAGCAGCTCATGATCGAGCTCACCACCAAGGCCGGGCAGAAGTGCACGGCGATCCGTCGGGCGATCGTGCCCGCCGCCTCCGTCGGCGCCCTCGTGGACGCGCTGCAGGCGAAGATCGCCGAGCGCGTCGTGATCGGCGACCCGCACGCCGAGTCCGTCACGATGGGTCCGCTCGTCTCCACCGCGCAGCGCGACGAGGTGCTGCGCCAGGTCGCCGCCCTGCGCGAGGCCGGTGGCGAGTTGCTCCTCGGGTCCGTCGACGCACCGGACGTCGTCCACGCCGACGGCACGACCGGGCCCGCCCCGGAAGGCGCCTTCATCGCGCCGATGCTCGTGGGCTTCGCGGACACGACGTCGCCTGCCGTGCACGAAGTCGAGGCGTTCGGCCCGGTCTCGAGCGTGCTCGGGTACACGACCGTCGCGGAGGCCGCGGATCTCGTCGGACGGGGTGGCGGATCGCTCGTGACCTCGGTCGCGACCAGGGATCCGGAGGTGGCGACCGAGCTGCTCACCCGTATCGCCGCGTACAACGGACGCGTGCTGTTTCTGAACCGCGACGACGCGAAGACCTCGACCGGGCACGGCTCCCCAGTGCCGCACCTGGTGCATGGAGGGCCGGGGCGCGCCGGCGGCGGCGAAGAGCTCGGCGGGATCCGCGCGGTCATGCACTTCATGCAGCGCACCGCGATCCAGGGCACTCCGGAGATCCTCACCGCGATCACGGGCGTCTGGCACACGGGTGCTGGCACCGACCGTGCTGTGCATCCGTTCCGGAAGTCGCTCGCGGAACTGCGTCTCGGCGACCAGGTCGAATCCGGGCTGCGCGAGCTGTCGCTCGAGGACATCGAGGCGTTCGCGTCCTCGACCGGCGACACGTTCTACGCGCACATGGACGAGGAAGCAGCCGAGGCGAACCCGTTCTTCGGCGGCAGGGTCGCGCACGGCTACCTGCTGGTGTCGTGGGCGGCCGGGCTGTTCGTCTCGCCCGAGCCGGGGCCTGTGCTCGCGAACTACGGGCTGGAGAACCTGCGCTTCGTGGCGCCGGTGAAGCCCGGCGATGCGATCCGGGTGACCTTGACGGCGAAGCAGATCACCCCGCGGGAGACCGACGAATACGGCGAGGTGCGCTGGGATGCGGTGATCCACAACCAGCGCGACGAGATCGTCGCGACCTACGACGTGCTGACCCTCGTGGAGAAGGAGCTGGCCCCGGCCTGACGAGGGTTTCCCCCCCGGGGTCGTTGAGCGAGGACGGCGGAGCCGACCGAGACGAGACGCGGTGCTCTCACGAGGGCGCCGCGTTTCGTCTCGCTTCGCTCGCTCAACGACCCCAGGTGGGGTGTCCGTGGCTCGGGCTAACTTTCGCTGGATGACGGGTTACGCGTACATCCTGAGGTGCAGTGACGGCACCTTCTACGCGGGCAGCACGAACGATCTCGAGCGCCGAATGGAGCAGCACGCCGCGGGGGAGGGCGCCGCATACACACGCAGACGACTGCCCGTGACCTTGGTCTGGCACGCCGAGTTCGAGCGCGTCGACGAAGCATTCGCCTGGGAGAAGCGGATCCAGGGGTGGAGTCACGCGAAGCGTGCCGCCTTCATCGAGGGCGGTCTGGATGCGATCCGCGGCTGGAGCGCCAGAACCCGGGGTCGTTGAGCGAGGACGGCGGAGCCGACCGAGACGAAACGCGGTGCTCTTGCGAGGGCGCCGCGTTTCGTCTCGCTTCACTCGCTCAACGACCGGGGGTGTGGTGTCCTTGCGGGGTGCCGCGTTTCGTCTCGCCTTCGGGTCGCTCAACGACCCGGGGGGCTCAGCGCAGGTCGTACAGGCGCTTGTACTTGCCCTCGCTGCGGGGGAGGGATCCGGGCTCCTCGACCTGCACGTCCACCGACGTGCCGATCGACGTCTTGATCCGCAGCTTCAGCACCTCGGCGGCTGCGACAGCGCTCGTCGCATCGATCTCCGGATGACGCTCGATGCGCACCTTCAGCGCATCGAGGTGGCCCTGCCGGGTCAGCTCCAGGATGAAGTGCGGCGTGAGGGTCTCGATGCCGAGGGCGATCTCCTCGATCTGCGTCGGGAAGAGGTTCACGCCGCGCAGGATGATCATGTCGTCGTCGCGCCCCGTGATCTTCTCCATCCGCCGCATCGCCGGGAACGCGGATCCGGGCAGCAGCCGGGTCAGATCCCTGGTGCGGTAGCGGATCACGGGGAAGGCCTGCTTGGTGAGCGAGGTGAACACCAGCTCGCCCGGCTCGCCGTCGGCGACGGGCTCGCCCGTTTCGGGGTCGATGATCTCGGGCAGGAAGTGGTCCTCCCAGATGTGCGGGCCGTCCTTCGTGGCCGCCGCCTCCATCGCGACGCCCGGGCCCATGACCTCGCTGAGCCCGTAGATGTCGACGGCGTCGATGTTCAGCCGCTGCTCGATCTGGTGGCGCATCTCATTGGTCCAGGGCTCTGCGCCGAGGATTCCGACCTTGAGTGACGTGGAGCGCGGATCGATCCCCGCCGCCTCCATCGCATCCGCGATCGTGAGGAGGTAGGTCGGCGTGCACATGATCGCGTCGGGCTCGAAGTCGCCGATGAGCTGCACCTGCTTGGCGGTCTGCCCGCCCGACATCGGGATCACCGTCGCGCCGAGGCGCTCGATGCCGGCGTGCGCGCCCAGGCCGCCGGTGAACAGGCCGTAGCCGTAGGCGTTGTGCACCTTCCAGCCGGGCTGGACTCCGGCGGCGCTCAGCGAGCGGGCGATGAGATCGGCCCAGTTGTCCAGGTCGGTCTCGGTGTAGCCGACCACCGTCGGACGGCCCGTGGTTCCCGATGAGGCGTGGATCCGCCGCACATCGGCCATCGGCACCGCGAACATGCCGAACGGGTAGTACTCGCGCAGGTCGTTCTTGGTGGTGAACGGGAGACGCGCGATGTCGGCGAGGGTGCGGACGTCATCGGGATGGATCCCGGCGCTCTGAAAAGCCAGGCGGTAGAACGGCACGTTCTCATACGCGTGGCGCACGGACCACTGCAGGCGCTCGAGCTGCAGCGCGCGCAGCTGCTCGGGATCCAGCCGTAGCGCGTCGGCGTTCGTGACCCGGTCCGTCGCGATCTCGGTCATGCGTTCTCCTTCGGGAAAGGACGGTTCGTAGTGAGGGAGCGGCCGCGGAACTCGGCGACGATGTCGCCGGTCTCGTCGGTCACCGTGATGTCGTACAGGCCCGTGCGGCCGTTGCGCGCGCGGCGCGACCCCGTGGCGGTGAGCACCTGGCCCTCCCTCGTGGACTTCAGGAACGTGATGTCCGCACCGGCGGCGACGGTCACCTGCTCGTCCTCGTTGCAGACGATCGCGAATGTCGTGTCGGCGAGCGCGAAAACCAGCCCGCCGTGCGTGATGCCGAAGCCGTTCAGCATGTCGTCGCGCACGGTCATCGAGACCACGGCGCGGCCCGGCTCATCCACCTCCACGCGCATGCCGAGAGCGGTCGACGCGCGATCGCGTCGCATCATCGGGCGAAGTTCGGTGACGGGCTCTGCCATCGGTTCTCCTTCGAACGGGCGGGCATGGATCCGGTTCGAGAAGAGCCGTTCTTCTGCGAACGTTTCGAGTGTGCCATAATTACTGTACGAACGGTAGGTAATTCACACACTGTTGAACCAGCACAGGGAGTCGACGATGACTGTTCCACCGGTGGCCGAGGTGCGGGACCTCGACGCGCAGGCCCTCTTCGACGAGCTCGTCGAGAACGAGCAGCGCATCGAGCCGCGCGACTGGATGCCGGAGGCGTACCGCAAGACGCTGATCCGGCAGATCTCCCAGCACGCGCACTCCGAGATCATCGGGATGCAGCCCGAGGGCAACTGGATCACGCGCGCTCCGAGCCTCAAGCGCAAGGCGATCCTGATGGCGAAGGTCCAGGACGAGGCGGGGCACGGGCTCTACCTCTACTCCGCCGCCCAGACGCTGGGCATCACGCGCGATCAGATGATGCAACAGCTCATCGACGGCAAGGCGAAGTACTCCTCGATCTTCAACTACCCGACGCCGACCTGGGCCGACATGGGCGCGATCGGCTGGCTCGTCGACGGCGCAGCGATCTGCAACCAGGTGCCGCTGTGCCGTGCGTCGTACGGGCCGTACGGGCGCGCGATGGTGCGCATCTGCAAGGAGGAGTCCTTCCATCAGCGGCAGGGGTTCGAGATCCTGCTCACCCTCATGCAGGGTTCCGAGGAGCAGCGCGCCATGGCGCAGGACGCGGTGAACCGCTGGTACTGGCCGGCGCTCGCGATGTTCGGCCCGCCCGACGACCAGTCGCCGAACTCCGCGCAGTCGATGCAATGGAAGATCAAGCGCTTCTCGAACGACGACCTGCGCCAGCGCTTCGTCGGCATGCTCGTGCCGCAGGCCGAGATCCTGGGCGTGACGCTGCCGGATCCCGAGCTCCGCTACGACGAGGAGACCGGGCAGTACGCGATGGGCGAGATCGACTGGGACGAGTTCTTCGAGGTGGTGCGCGGCAACGGCCCGTGCAACGCCGAACGGCTGCAGCGTCGCCGCGACGCGCACGAAGAGGGCGCGTGGGTGCGCGAGGCAGCCGCGGAGTACGCCCGCAAGCAGGCCCTGCGGCAGGAGGTGGCGGCATGACCACTCCCGGAGCATCCCCCGAGGAGACCTGGCCCATGTTCGAGGTCTTCGTGCGTGCGAACCGCGGACTCAGCCACGTGCACGTCGGATCCCTGCACGCCCCCGACGCCGACATGGCGCTGCGCAACGCGCGCGACCTGTACACCCGGCGCAACGAGGGCACGTCGGTCTGGGTCGTCCCGGCCGACGCGATCACCACCAGCGACCCCGACGACAAGGGCGCGTTCTTCGAGAGCCCCGCCGGCAAGAACTACCGCCACGCCGTGTACTACACGGCCTCCGAGGGGGTGCCGCACCTATGAGCGCCCTTCGACAGGCTCAGGGACCGGATCTGGACGGCGCGATCGACCCGCACGGCGACGTCTCGGTCGACGAGCTCGCGCTCGCCGAAGAGCTCGCCGGTTCGGGGGAGCGCGCCGGATCCGCCGACATCGCGGAGTACGCGCTGTGGCTGGGCGACGACGCGCTGATCCTCTCGCAGCAGCTCGGCGCGTGGATCACCTACGCGCCCGAGCTCGAGGAGGACGTGGCTCTCGGCAACATCGCCCTGGACCTGCTCGGGCACGCCCGCTCGTTCCTCCGGTACGCCGGATCCTGGGACGGGCGCAGCGAGGACGACCTCGCCTACTTCCGCGACGAGGCGGAATTCCGCAGCTGCTGGCTCGTGGAACAGCCCAACGGCGACTTCGCGCAGACGATCGCCCGGCAGCTCCTCGTCAGCACGTACATGCTCGAGCTGTACTCCGCTCTGCGTGCCAGCACGGATCCGACGTTCGCCGCGATCGCAGAGAAGGCGGTCAAGGAGGTCGACTACCACCGTGACCACGCCGTGCAGTGGACGCTGCGCCTGGCCGGTGGCACCGACGAGTCGCGCGCGAGGATCATCCGCGCGGTCGCGGACGTCTGGCCCTACGCCGCCGAGCTCTTCCGCGACGATGCGCTGACCGACCGCCTCGGCGACGCCGCGGTGCGGCCCTCGTCCCTGCGGCCGGGCTTCGACGCGGTCATCGATGCTGTCTTCGCCGAGGCCGAGCTGGAGATCCCCGAGGGGTCCGCCTCGGCCGGCGGCGGACGGCACGGATCCCACGCCACGCCGCTCGGGCACCTGCTGTCCGAGATGCAGGTGCTCGCACGCCGCCACCCGGGGGCGACATGGTGACCACCTCCGCCCCTCGCTCCACTCCGCTCGCTGGTCGCGAATTGTCGCCATCGGTGCAGAATGACGGCAATATGCGACCACCGAGCGGACGCGGCGGCCCCGGACTCGGCGACCCCGGACTGCGCGAGCGCGCCTGGGAGGCGGCGGCCGCGGTGAAGGATCCGGAGGTGCCGGTGCTGACCATCGAGGACCTCGGCGTGCTGCGCGATGTCGTCGTCGACGGCGACCGGATCCGCGTCGACATCACCCCGACCTACAGCGGCTGCCCGGCGATGGATGCGATCCGGGATGACGTCGAGCTCGCCCTCGTCCGCGCGGGTTTCGACAGCGTCGAGGTGCGCCTGGTGCTGGCTCCCGCCTGGACGACGGACTGGATGAGCGATGAGGGCAAGCGGAAGCTGACCGAGTACGGCATCGCGCCGCCCAGCGGCCGTGCAGCCCTGCGACAGGCTCAGGGACCGGTCCGCATCACCCTCGGCGTGCGATGCCCGCGCTGCGGATCCCTGGACACCCGTGAGATCTCCCGCTTCGGCTCCACGTCGTGCAAGGCGCTCTATGAGTGCGGCGCATGCCTCGAGCCCTTCGACCACTTCAAGGTGATCTGATGACGCTCTGGCACCTCGACACCCCGTCGCCCGCCCGCGCCACCGATGCCGCCGCCACCGAGCGGGTCGCCGGCGCGCTCCTCAACAGCGTGGTCGGCGGCTCGTCAAGCTCAGGGGCCGCGGCAGCGCCCCGCCGCCGCACCCGCTTCCACACTCTGGCCGTGCAAGAGGTGCGACCGCTCACCGATGAGGCCGTCGAGGTGACCTTCGCAGTGCCGGAGGAACTGGCAGGTGAGTTCGACTACCTCGCCGGACAGCACGTCGCCCTGCGCGCCGCGCTGGATGGGCACGAGGTGCGACGCTCCTACTCCTTGTGCCGACCGCCGGCGCCGGGCCCTTCGACAGGCTCAGGGACCGAGATCAGCGTCGCCATCAAGCGCGATCGCGGCGGCCGCTTCTCCACCTGGGCCCAGAGCGAGCTGCACGCGGGCGACCGGATCGACGTGATGAGCCCGCAGGGCACCTTCACCTCGGCGCTCGCCGCGCTCGACGAGGCGCACGTCGTCGGCATCGCCGCGGGGTCGGGGATCACGCCGCTCATGGCGCTCGCGGCCACCGTGCTGGCGCGCTCCGACACCAGCCGCTTCACCCTCGTCTACACGAACCGGCGGGCGACCGACGTGATGTTCCTGGACGACCTCGCGGACCTCAAGGACCGCTACCCGGCGCGCTTCGCGGTGCACCACGTGCTCACGCGCGAGCAGCGCTCCGCTCCGCTGCTTTCCGGCCGCATCGACGAGGAGCGCCTGCGCGGTATCCTCGATGCGCTCGTGCTGCCGGCGACCGTCGACGAGTGGTTCCTGTGCGGCCCGTTCGATCTCGTGCAGCTGTGCCGCGACACCCTCGCCGACATCGGCGTCGAGTCCGCGCACGTGCGCTACGAGCTGTTCACCACGGGCGAGCCGGGGCAGGAGCGGCCCGAGGCCGGGCGCCCGATCGAGGTGCGCGAGGACGAGCCGGTGCGCACGATCGAGTTCACCCTCGACGGCCAGTCCGGATCCGTGGACACCCCGGTGTCGGCCAACGAGTCGATCCTGAACGCCGCGCTGCGTGTGCGCCCCGACGTTCCGTTCGCCTGTGCGGGCGGCGTGTGCGGCACCTGCCGTGCGCGGCTCGTCGACGGATCCGTCACGATGACCGAGAACTATGCGCTCGAGCAGGAGGAGCTCGACCGCGGCTACGTGCTCACCTGCCAGTCCCACCCCACGACGGAGCGGGTCGTCGTCGACTACGACGTCTGAGCGCCGCCGCCCAGACCCTTCGACAAGCCCAGACCCTTCGACAAGCTCAGCGACCAAGGAGGAACCATGATCGACCTCGCGATCGACGGCGCCGTCGCGCACATCACGCTGAACAATCCCGACAAGCTCAACGCCCTCGACGAGCAGGCCGTGCGCGACCTCGGAGACGCGTACGCCGAGGCGGAGCGCGCCCAGGTGCGCTCGCTCGTGCTGACCGGCGAAGGCAGGGCCTTCTGCGCGGGGCGCGACATCTCGGGCGTCGACCCGCGCGACGACGATGTGATGGGCTACCTCGACGGGATCGTCACGCCCGTGCTGCAGCGCATGTCCTCGTTCCCCGCGCCGACTTTCGCGGCGGCCCAGGGCGCCTGCCTCGGGGTGGGCCTCGGCCTGCTCATCGCTACGGACGTCGTCTATGTCGCCGATACCGCGAAGATCGGATCCCCGTTCGCCGCCCTCGGCGCGACGCTCGACTCGGGCGGGCACGCGCTGTTCGTGGAGCGGCTCGGCGCCCATCGCACGCTCGACCTCATCTACTCCGGCCGCCTCATGAGCGGATCCGAAGCCGTCGCCGCGGGGCTGTTCTCGCAGGCGATGCCACCCGAGATGGTGCACGAGGCCACGCTCGAAGCCGCCGCGCGCGCGGCCCGGGGTGCGACCGCGGCTTTCGTCGCGAGCAAGCGCCTCGTCGCCGCCCTCCGGGACGAGCGGCTGGGGCTCTGGGACTCGATGCGGCAGGAGAACGCGGCCCAGGCGGCGCTCTGCGACACGGACGACTACCGCGAGGGCTTCGCCGCGTTCCAGGAGAAGCGACCGCCGCTGTTCGAAGGGCACTGAGCCGGGCCCATCCGCCGTGGGTGCGACGATCTGCACGCAGTGCGACGATCAGCACACGTGTTGACGTGGATCCACAGGCGGATCGTCACGACGTGTGCAGATCGTGGCGCGCGGTCAGCGGTCCGGCCCGTCCGACTACGCTGGACCGTGCTGCTCCGCCTGGAACGGCGGACAGGAGCGAGTGTGGGCGAGGGCGCCGTCGAGCGGATGCGAGGGCCGCGCGCCTACGCGTCGTTCGTCGGGATCGGCCTGGCCGCGGGCCTCCTCTCCGGGCTGTTCGGCGTCGGCGGCGGGACGATCATCGTCCCCTTGCTCGTGCTGCTGCTCGGCTTCAATCAGCGCCTCGCGGCGGGCACCTCGCTCGCGGCGATCGTCCCCACCAGCATCGTCGGCGTGACCAGCTACGCGCTGCACGGAGCCGTGGCATGGATCCCCGCGCTGATCCTCGCGGCGGCGGCTGTCGTCGGTGCGCAGGTCGGCACACGGGTGGCGACGCGGATCTCGCAGCCGGTGCTGCGCTGGTGCTTCGTCGGGTTCGTGGTGATCGTGGTCGTGAGCCTGTTTCTGGTGATCCCCTCCCGTGACTCGCGGTTCCTGCTGAGCTGGTTCGCCGGCGTGGGCCTGGTGGTTCTGGGGTTCGGCACCGGCGTGCTGGCGGGTCTCATCGGGGTCGGCGGCGGGGTGATCGTCGTACCGATCCTGATGCTGCTGTTCGGGTTCAACGATCTCGAGGCCAAGGGCACGTCGCTGATGATGATCATTCCGACGGCCATCTCCGGAACGGTCGGAAACCTGCGCCACCGCAACGTCGATCTCCTCGCCGCGACGATCATCGGGCTCTCCGCGTGCACCATGACCGCGCTCGGCGCCTGGCTCGCGACGCAGTTCGATCCGAAGGTCGGGAACATTCTCTTCGCCGTCTATCTCGCCGTCATCGGCGTTCAGATGGGGCTCAGAGCCGTTCGAGACCGCCGGAAGGCCTGAACCGCGGTGCGTTGCGGTTTCCTCCCGGCTGGGCCGGGACGACAGTGCGGCGATCGCATGCTTCCGGCGGCATACTGGCTCCATGGCGTTGGATGAGATCGACCGCCGAGTGATCGGCGCATTGCAGGTCGACGGTCGCGCCTCGTGGCGGCGCATCGCCGGCATCATCGGCGTTCCCGTCAGCACAGTGGTGCGCCGCGGCAACGCTCTGCTGGAGTCGCAGGCTGTTCGCATCGGCGTGGTGCGGTCGACGCGCACGGTGCTGCTGGAGGTGCAGGCGAACGCCGCCGATGTCGACGCGATCGCGCGCGCTCTCGCCGCACGGGAGAGCAGCATCTTCGTGTACGTGCTGGGATCCCCGCTGCGCATCCTCGTCGAGGAGCAGGCGCCCCCCGAGTACGCCGATCTGATCCTGCGCGACATCCCGTCGATCCCCGGCGTGACCGGCATGGCCGTCATCCCCATGCTGGAGTACTACCGCACCCTGTCGGGCTGGATGCCGGGCCAGCTGACCGGGGACGAAGCGCACGCGCTGAACCCGGACTTCGGGCGCCCGCCGCTGATCGATCAGCCTCTCCTCGAGCTCGACGACGGCGACGAGGCGATCCTCGCCGCGTTGGAGCGGGACGCCCGTGCGTCGGCGATCGACATCGCCGAGATCGTCGGACTCAGCGAGTCGGCCGTCCGGCGGCGGTTGAGCGTGCTGATCGGCGGCGCCGTCGACGTGCGCGCGATCATCGCCCCGTCCACCCTCGGGCTCCCGATCGCAGGGTTCGTCTGGCTGCGCGTCCCTCCCGCCGCGGTGGCGTCCGTGTCCGCCGCGCTGCAGGCCTCGCCGTTCGTGCGGTACGCGGCGTTCATCCTCGCCGACGAGCAGATCCTGGTCGACGTCGCGGTTCCCACGGTGACTGAGCTGCGCCGATTCCTCACCGAGAGCCCGTGGTCGACCCAGGTGGACGGCATCCGCGCGGCCTCCGTCGTCGCTGCCTACAAGCGCAGCGGAGTGCTGGTCCGCGAGGCCTGATCGCCGCTCCGCCGGATACGACGATCGCACCGGCGTGCGATCGTGCGCGGATGACGCATTCCGTGCGTCGAGATCGATGATCTGGTGCGTTCCGGTCGTTATTTTCCGATCTCTTCTTTACTTCGCTCGTCGAGTCCGTTACTTTGGCCCAAACGATGCATCAAGGCATCGAATCTGGCACAGAGCGGTGCGAAATGGAGTTGAAGTGGTTGAATCCGGCGAGCTCGTGGGGCTCAGTGCCAATGAGCAGGCCCGTCTGACACGCAGCGGCGAGCTCACGGCGGTGGAGTTGCTCGACGCGCACCTCGCCGAGGTGTCCAGGCGCAACGGTGAGATCAACGCCGTCGTCGCCCTCGACGAGGAACTGGCGCACGAGCATGCCCGCCGCGTGGACGGCCTGGCACCGGAGCGTCGCGGCGTGCTGCACGGTGTGCCGACCGCGGTGAAGGACTTCGGGCACGTCACCGGTTTCCCGAACACCCTCGGACACCGCCATTTCGCCGGCAGCATCTCGGACCATGACGATCTGCACATCGCACGGATGCGCGAAGCCGGAGCGGTGTTCTACGGCAAGACGAACATCCCCGAGCTCGCGGCCGGATCGCACAGTTCCAACGAGGTCTACGGTGTCACCCGCAATCCGCATGATCCGTCCCGGTCGGCCGGCGGTTCGAGCGGCGGAGCCGCCGCCGCGCTGGCCGCGCGGTTCACGGCGATCGCCGACGGCAGTGACATGGGCGGATCCCTGCGCAATCCCGCCGCGTTCTGCGGCGTGGTGGGTATGCGTCCGACGCCCGGGGTCGTCCCGAACGCGGACAGCCCGAACGTCTTCGACCCGCTGGCGACCGCGGGGCCGATGGCGCGCACCATCGACGACACCGCACTGCTCCTGTCGGTCATGAACGGCGAGACGCGGGACGTGCCGTGCGCTCCGGAGCTCGATCGTGCCCGCCTGCGCGAGCTCCGTGAGCGCGATCTCGCCGGTGTCCGCATCGCCTATGCCGCCGACCTCGGCGGTCGCGTGGTCGTGGAGCCCGCCGTGCGCGCAGTGCTCGACGAGGCGGCCCGTGCACTGGAGGCGGCCGGGGCGATCGTCGAGATCGGCTGTCCCGATCTGAGCGGCGCGGATGAGGCGTTCCGCACCCTGCGCGCCGCGGCGTTCAACGCCGGCTGGGGCGCGCTGCTGGAGGCCGAGCCCGAGAACTTCAACGACTTCGTCGCCGGCAACATCCGCGAGGGCGAGAAGGTGAGCGGACCGGACGTGATGCGCGCCTACGGCGAGGTCACGCGTCTGACCAGGGCCGCGGCGCGTTATTTCGCCGACACGGATGTGGTCCTCGCCCCCGTCACGCAGATGCTTCCGTTCCCCGTCGAGCGGGACTGGCCCCGTGAGGTCGCGGGCACGCCGATGACCGACTACCTCGACTGGATGCGCGCCGCCTGGCTGTTCACGCCGCTCGGCGTTCCTGCGCTGTCTCTCCCGGCCGGCTACGCCGGTCGCCTGCCGGTCGGCGCCCAACTGCTCGCGGGCCCCCGCCAGGACGTCGAGCTGCTCGAACTCGCGAAGGCCATCGAGACGCTGCTCGCGGTTCCCGCCGCAGCATCGGCATCGCACGCCGCCTCCTGACGTCCGACTCATCCCGATCCCTCAGATCCTCAACCCCACCCGACCGTTCCACCGTTGTTCGAAGGAGAACACCCATGACCCCGTCTACCTCCGGCGCTGAGACGCCGGATACGCCCACCGGCGCGATCCGCGTCACCGGGCGCATCGCGACCCCCGCCCGCGTGGCGGTCGCCGGCATCCCGGTCCTGCTGATCCTGATCACGCCGTTCCTGCCGTTCGCCGTGACGCCCACGCTGTGGTGGGGTGTGCCCGCCGTACTGGTGTGGATGGCCTTCAACGTCGTGCTCACCGTCGCCCTGCTGAACGTGGTCGACGCCGGCATCCGGCGTCAGGTGCGCGAGCACGGTGAGTCGACGCCCGTCGAGTCCGCGATCGGTGGTGAGCACGCATGATGACCGTCATCATCGTCGCCGGCATCGTCTTGATCGGTCTCATCGGCGTCGCCGGGCGCCGCCGGGAGAAGAGCATGTCCGGGTGGTTGGTCGCCGGGCGCAAGCTGCCGGTGTGGACCTCGTGGTTCCTGCAGGCGGGAGAGTCGCTGACGACGTTCAGCTTCCTGGGCCTGGCCGGGCTCGCGTTCGTCGGCGGCGTGAGCGCGACCTACGCGATCGGCTACCTCACCGCGTGCCTGTCGATCCAGTACTTCGTCTCACCGCGGATCCGCAACATCGCCGCGTCGCGCGGCTATCTCACGATGGCCGACTTCTTCCGCGACCGTTTCCGCTCGCGGACGCTGAGCGTGATCGTCGCCGTCGTCGGTGCGCTGTTCCTGATCCCGTACCTGGAGCTGCAGCTCACGGGTCTCGGACTGATCGTCCAGCTCGCGACCGGCTCCGCCTCGGCCCGTGGGCTCAGCATGGTGCTCGCCAGTGCCCTGGTGATCGTGTTCGTGCTGTGGGGCGGCATCCGCGGCATCGCCCGTGTTTCGATCTTCAAGGACTTCGGGATGCTGATCGCGCTGGTCGTGGTCACGGTCGGCGTGGTCGCGGCAGCCGGCAGCTTCCCCGAGGTGTTCGCGCAGGTCGCGAAGGCGAACGACACCCTGCTCACCACGCACGCGCCCGGCTTCGACGCGATCTGGTGGGTCACCTCGGTCGCGATCACGGTGATCGGTGCCGGCTTCCAGACCTTCCCGCACCTGTGGCCGCCGATGCTCGCGGCGAAGAGCGGCAACGTCGTGCGCAGCAACGCCAAGTGGCTCGCCGTGTACCAGCTGCTGCTGTTCCTGCCGGTCACCGTCGGCATGGTCGCGGTGCTGAAGATCCCGGCCACGACGATCCCGAACCAGGTGCTGTTCACCGCCGCGCAGCAGGCGTTGCCCGAGTGGCTCGTGGCAGTGGTCGCCGTGTTCGGAGCTGCTGCCGCGATGGTGCCCGCTGCTGCGATCTCGATGGGCATCGGCTCCCTCGTCGCCAACAACGTGACCTACCGCCTCTCCGAGCGCGGCCGGTTCATCACCACTCGGGTCGTGATCGTCGCGGCGATGGGGCTCGCTCTCGCCTTCGGCTTGATCAAGAGCGACATCGGCGCACTGCTGCTGCTCACGTACGGAGGGCTCGCGCAGATGGCTCCGGCGGTGGCCGCCGGTCTCGGCCGACGGGTGCGCGTGAGCACCGTCGCGGTCTCGTCCGGTCTCGTCGCCGGCACCCTGTTCGTCGCCGTCACCACGTTCGCGAACATCCCGCTGGGCTCCTGGGACAACGGCTTCCTGGGCCTCGTACTCAACGTCGTCGTGTTCGGCGTCGTCGAGGCGATCGTACGGATCACTCGTGGGCCGCGTGCGGGCATCGCGACCGACGAGATCCCGGCGGAGGAAGTCGAGGTCGGTTCGTGAGCGGTCCCCTGGACGGGATGCTGGTCGTGGATCTGTCCCGTGCGCTCGCCGGACCGCACGCGGGCATGATGCTCGGCGACCTGGGCGCTCGGGTGATCAAGGTGGAGCGGCCGGACGGCGGCGACGACTCCCGGGCCTGGGGTCCGCCGTTCGTCACGGCAGGGGAGGAGCAGGTGTCCACCTACTTCCTCTCCTGCAACCGGAACAAGGAGTCGGTGGCCCTCGATCTCAAGGACGACGCCGATCGGGCGATGCTCACCGAGCTGGTCCGACGCGCCGATGTCCTGATCGAGAACTTCCGGCCCGGAACGCTGGACCGGCTCGGCTTCGATCCGGCCCGGCTGGAAGAACTGAACCCGCGGCTCGTGCTGCTCTCGATCAGCGGATTCGGCCACGACGGCCCCGAGGCGCGTCGTGCCGGGTACGACCAGATCCTGCAGGGGGAGGCGGGGCTGATGTCGCTGACCGGTGCAGACGCCGCGACTCCGCAGAAGGTGGGTGTACCCATCGGGGATCTCCTCGGCGGGATCCACGGCGTGGTCGGCGTGCTCGCCGGCCTCGTCGAGCGCGAGCGCACCGGCCGGGGGAGTGTCGTGCGCACCTCGTTGCTGTCGTCGATCGTCGGAGTCCTGGCGTTCCAGGCGACCCGATGGACCGTGGGCGGGGAGTCTCCCCGAGCGATCGGCAACCAGCATCCGTCGATCGCGCCGTACGGCGCCTTCCGCTGCAACGACGGCGTCGTGCAGATCTCGGTCGGATCGGACGCGCTGTGGCGGGCGTTCGCACCGATCGTCGGCGTGGATCCCGAAGAGGAGCGCTGGGGGACGAACGGCCGGCGGGTGGCCGACCGGGACGCCCTGATCGCCCACATCGAGGCCGCGTTCTCGAGCCGCTCGCGTGATGAGCTGCTCGAGACGCTCGGCGCCGCGGGCGTGCCCGCGGGCAAGGTGCGCACGGTCGACGAGGTGTTCGCCTGGGATCAGGCGCTCAGTCAGGGCCTCGCCCTGGGCGTGCACCACGACGTCCTGGGGGACCTCACCCTGCAGGGCGGGCCGTTGCGGATGTTCGACTTCGACGGCACCGAGACCGGGCGCGTTCAGCACGATGCGCCGCCGCTGCTCGGCGAGCACACCCAGTCGATCAGGGAATGGCTCGCGTCGTGAGCACGGCGGACGGCTGGCTCGACGACGTCCTCGACCCCGGGTCGTTCCGCTCCTGGGATATCGCGATCGGCGTGCCGGCCGACGCGGATTACCGCGACGTGCTCGCGCGGGCAGCCACGCGGACCGGCGCGGACGAGGCGGTGCGCACCGGCAGCGGATCCGTCCGGGGCCGCGCGGTCGCGGTGATCGTGAGCGAGTTCGGGTTCCTCGGCGGCTCGATCGGCGTCGCGACGGCCGAGCGCATCGTCGCGCTGTTCGACCGCGCGCGCCGAGAGCGGATCCCGGTGCTCGCCGGGCTCGCGTCGGGTGGCACCCGCATGCAGGAAGGCGCCGCTGCCTTCCTGACCATGCGCACGATCACCACCGCGGTCGGGGCCTACCGCGCCGCAGGCCTGCCCTACCTCGCTCATCTGCGGCACCCCACGACGGGCGGCGTGTACGCGTCCTGGGCGTCGCTCGCACACGACGTGAGCGCGGAGCCCGGCGCGCTGGTCGGGCTGCTCGGCCCCAGGGTCGTCGCGGCACTCGCCGAACACGGCGGTGCGCCGCCGATCTCCGAGGGCGTGCAGACCGCGGAGAACCTCCGGGCGCACGAGCGCCTCGACGCGGTTGTGGACGCCGCCCGGTTCCGCGACCGCGCCGCGCGCCTGCTCGCGGTCTTCGAGACCGCGGACGGTGCGGTCGCACCAGACCCTGTCGGCGCCGCCGTCTCGCCGGCCGCAGCCACGAGGACAGGGGTCCCGTCCGGCGCGGATTGGGCGGCGGTGCAGAACGCAGCGCGTCCCGGCCGGCCTGCGCTGGGGGAGTTCATCGCGGCCTGCGACGAATTCGTCGGCCGCCGCGGCGGACCGGGTGAACTCATCACCGGGTGGGCGCGATCGGGGAAGGCAGCCTTCCTCCTCATCGGGCAGGATCGCACCCGCCGCACGGCGACCACGGTCGCGGACGTCGTCGCCGCACGCCGGGCCATGGCGCTCGCCGCCGCCCTGGGCGTCCCGGTGGTCGCCGTCGCCGACACATCCGGTGCCGAAGTGTCCACCTCGGCAGAGGAGGAAGGGATCGCCCAGGAGATCGCGCTGACCCTCGCCGCATCCGCATCGCTGCCGGTGCCCTCGGTCACGCTTCTGCTCGGCGAAGGCACAGGGGCGGCCGCCATCGCGCTCTGCGGAACGGATGCGCTGGTGGCCGTCGAGGACTCCTGGCTCGCCCCGCTCCCGCTCACAGGGGCTGCGGCCCTCCTCGCCGGGGACCGGGCAGGCGGTGAGCAGGCCGTGCGTGCGCAGGTCGCCGGGCAGCAGCGGATCGGCGCGGCGTCGCTGTTCGCAGACGGCCTGATCCAGGGGATCGCCGGTCGTGACGGCGTCACGATGTCGGCGCTGCTGGACGGGTGCAGGGCGCGTCCGCTGGCTGCGCGCGTGCTGGCGATCGCGGCCGGTCTCGTCTCGTCCGAGCCTCAGGCCACGCCGCGTGGTGCTCCGATCTCGCCTGCGCTCATCGGCGGCCGCGGCTGAGGCGCCCCTGCTCGGCGAGGGATCAGCCCCGCTCGGTAGGATCGAGGGGTGCCCGTGAATCCTGAACTGGTCGGCCGGGAGTTCCCGCCGACGGCCCCGTACCTCGTCGGTCGTGAGAAGGTGCGCGAGTTCGCGCGCGCCGTCTTCGCCGATGCTCCGCAGCACACCGACGTCGACGCAGCTCGGGTGCTCGGGTTCGCCGACGTCGTCGCTCCGCCCACCTTCGCGATGGTCATCCAGGACCTCACGCTGCAGCAGCTGCTCGGTCTGGAGGACTCCGGGATCGTGCTATCGCGCACGATCCACGCCGAGCAGCGCTTCTCCTACACGCGTCCGATCGTCGCCGGGGACGAGCTCACCGCGCAGCTGACCGTCACCGGGATCCGTGCGATGGGCCCTGCGGCGATGATCACCAGCGACGCCGAGATCCGCGACGCCGCGGGCGAGCATGTCGTCACCGCCACGTCGGTGCTGCTCGTGAGCGATGCGCCCGCCGAGGAAGAGGAGGCCGCCGCGTGAACGTCGGAGACATCATCGCGGAGCGCACCGTGCACCTCACGCGCGAGTCGCTGGTGCGCTACGCCGGCGCATCCGGCGACTTCAACCCGATCCACTACCGTGACGACGTCGCCGCCGAGGTCGGTCTGCCGGGCGTGCTCGCACACGGCATGCTCACCATGGGCGTCGCCTCGTCCGTCGCGATCGCCGCGCTTCCCGGCACCGCACGCGTGCTGGATTACGGTGTGCGCTTCGCCCGCCCTGTCGTGGTCGACCCGCAGGACGGTGCTGACGTCGCGATCACCGCGAAGGTCGGTGCGCTCGACGAGACCGCAGTGCGGATCGACCTCGTCGTCAAGCACGCCGACACCACGGTGCTCGTCAAGGCGCAGCTGCGCGTCGCGGCGGACTCGCTCTGACATGGCGGAGATCGATCCGATGCGTCTTGCCGAGCTGACCACGCTGCAGACCGGTGCGGCGCCGGCGCGGATGATCGATGCCGCCACCGAGGACGAACTGGTCGCCGTGCTCCGCGACGTGTGGGCGACCGGTGACGCATGGTTCGTGCTGGGCGGCGGATCGAACCTCTTCGCGGGGGACGCGCCCTTCGACGGCACCGTGATCCGCATCCGCACGAGCGGCATCGAGGAGCTCCCGTCTCCGCATCCCGGTCGGATCCGGCTGCGCGCGCAGGCCGGGCACGACTGGGACGCGCTGGTCGCCTATGCGGTCGAGCACGGCTACGCGGGCGTCGAGGCGATGTCCGGGATTCCCGGCACCGTCGGCGCAGCCCCCGTGCAGAACATCGGCGCGTACGGCCAGGAGATCCAGGAGACCCTCGTCGAGGTCGAGCTGCTCGACGAGCACTCGGGCGAGGTCGTCGTGACTCCGGCCTCCGAGCTCGGTCTCGGCTTCCGCACCTCGGTGCTCAAGCACCACTACGGATCCGTCGCCGAACGCCGCGCCGTGATCCTCTCCGTCACGCTCGATCTCGCGGTCACGGGCGACGCCGGACGCGAGGTGCGCGGCGAACAGCTGCGCCGCGCGCTGCAGCTCACGAGCGACGAGCCGGTGCCGCTGGCGTGGGTGCGGCAGCGGATCCTCTCCACTCGTGCGGCCAAGGGAATGCTCTTCGACCCCGCGGATCCGGATACCCACGGCGCCGGATCCTTCTTCCAGAACGCGATCGTCTCCGAGGCGACGGCACGCACGCTTCCGCCCGAGTGCCCGCGCTGGCCGGTGACGCCCGACCTCGACACGGTCACGGTGATCCCCCTGGACTCGTACTACGGCCTCGCCCCCAAGCCCGAGGCGCCGCCGAGCGATGTGAAGGTGAGCGCGGCCTGGCTCATCGAGCACGCCGGCATCCGCAAGGGATTCAAGCTGCCGCGTTCGCGTGCCGGGGTCTCCACGAAGCACGCACTCGCGCTCACGAACCGCGGCGGGGCGACGGCGGAGGAGATCGCCGAGCTCGCCCGGTTCATCCAGAATCGGGTGCATTCCGAGTTCGGCCTGCTGCTGCAGCCCGAGCCGGTGCTCGTCGACGTCGAGCTCTAGGCGCGACGGGTGCTCGCGACCCTCACCGGCTTCGCCGTCGTCGGCCTCGCGATCCTCGTCGGGTACGTGATCGGTCGCATCGACCTGCTGGGTCCGCATGCTCGCGAAGTGCTGAGCCGGCTGACGTTCTTCGTGCTGTCGCCGTTCCTGCTGTTCTCGGTGCTGGCCCGCGCCGACGCCCATGTGCTGTTCTCCGCCCTGCTGCCGGTGTCCGCGATCGCTGCGGCGGTTGTGATCGCCGTGTATACGTTGGTGGCGAGGACGGTCTGGAAGCGCAGCGTGGGCGAGACGGTGATCGGAGCGCTCTCGGCGGGGCAGGTGAACTCGAACAACATCGGCATCCCGCTGTCGCTCTACCTGCTCGGCAGCGCCGCGTATCCGGCGCCGGTGATCCTCATGCAGCTGCTGGTGTTCACCCCGATCTCGCTGACCATCCTCGACACCGTCACCGCCGGCCGCACGTCGGTGTGGCGCACCGTGGTGCGCACCGCGACCAACCCGATCATCCTGGGATCCGCGCTCGGCACCCTGGTCTCCGTGCTGGGGATCGAACTGCCCCCGATCGTCATCGAACCGATCACCCTGCTCGCGAACGCCTGCGTGCCGGTGCTGCTGATCAGCTACGGCATCTCGCTGCATGGGCAGAGGGTGCTCGGTGCGGCCGGACATCGCAGGGACGTGCTGCTGGCGAGCGGGCTGAAGCTGCTCGTCATGCCCGTGCTCGCCTGGCTGCTGGCGCAGTTCGTGTTCGGCCTTTCCGCGCATGCGGTGCTGATCGTGGTCGTGCTGGCGGCGCTGCCGACCGCGCAGAATGTGTTCAACTACTCCCAGCGCTACGGCGTCGGCGAGGCGACGTCCCGTGACACGGTGTTCCTCACGACGATCGGATGCGTCCCTGTGCTCCTCGGCGCCGTCCTGCTCCTCGGCTGAGGTCGACGCCGGGGCGTACGCTCGCAGGATGACCGGACTCGTGCCCTACATCCTGTTCCCCGGCACCGCCGTCGACGCGCTGCCCTTCTACCAGGCGATCTTCGGCGGCGAAGCGGTGATGCACACCTACGCCGAATTCGGGCGTGCGGACGGCCCGGGGGATGCGATCGCGCACGGCATGCTGGTCCGTGGCCCGGTCGAGCTCGCCGGCGCCGATGCCGCGCCGGACGAGGACGCGGTGCACATGAACGGGATGTACTTCTCCCTGCTCGGCACGGCGGATCCCGAGACGCTCACCCGCTGGTTCGCGCAGCTCGGCGACGGCGGTCGAGTGATCGATCCGCTGCAGGAGCGGCCATGGGGTGCGCACGACGGCACGCTCGTGGATCGCTTCGGCGTGCGCTGGCTCATCGGCTACGAGGACTGAGCGCCCCGCGTGCGTCTTCGCCCCCTCTGAACGTCTTCGCCCCCTCTGAGGCGCGCTGCTCAGAGGGGGCGAAGACGGTGCGAGGGGGTGAATCGGGCTGACCGCAGACGCCGCGGACGCCCACCGAGGCTCAGGAGGCGAACAGGCGCTGCAGGCGCTGCACGCCCTCGAGCAGCTGGTCGTCGCCGAGCGCGTACGACATGCGGATGTAGCCGGAGGGGCCGAACGCCTCGCCCGGGACCACGGCCACCTCGGCCTGGTCGAGGATGAGATCGGCGAGCTCGAGCGAGGTCGTCGGTGTCACCCCGCCCCAGGTGCGCCCGAGCAGGCCCTGCACATCGGGGTACACGTAGAACGCGCCGGTCGGGTTCGGCACCACGAGGCCGTCGATCTTGGACAGCTCGGAGACGATGAGCTTGCGGCGGCGGTCGAACGCCTCGCGGAACTGCTCCGCCTCGGTCTGCGGGCCGTTCAGGGCGGCGATCGCGGCGCGCTGGGCGACGTTGTTCACGTTGCTCGTGAGGTGCGACTGCAGGTTGCCGGCGATCTTGATGGCGTCGGCAGGACCCACCATCCAGCCCACGCGCCAGCCGGTCATGGCGTACGTCTTCGCGACGCCGTTGACCAGGATGGTCTGACCGGCGACCTCGGGCAGCGCCTCGACGACGGAGGTCGCCTTGACGCCCTCGTAGGTGAGGTTCTGGTAGATCTCGTCCGAGATGATCCAGATCCCGTGCTCGAGCGCCCAGGCGGCGATCGCCGCGGTCTCCTCGGGGGAGTAGACGGATCCGGTCGGGTTGGACGGCGACACGAACACCAGCACGGTCGTTCGGTCGGTGCGCGCGGCCTCGAGCTGGTCGACGGTGACCTTGTACTCCTGGTCCGCGCCGGCGAAGACCTCGACCGGCACGCCGTCGGCGAGGCGGATCGCCTCGGGGTAGGTGGTCCAGTACGGAGCGGGCAGCAGCACCTCGTCGCCCGGGTTCACCACGGCCTGGAACGCCTGGTAGACCGACTGCTTGCCGCCGTTGGTCACGATCACCTGGCTGGGGGAGACCTCGAGGCCGGAGTCGCGCAGCGTCTTCGCGGCGATCGCTTCGCGCAGCTCGGGCAGGCCGGCGGCGGGGGTGTAGCGGTAGTTCGCCGGGTTCGCGAGGGCCTCGGCCGCCGCGTCCACGATGAACTGCGGGGTGGCGAAGTCGGGCTCGCCCGCGGCGTACGAGACGACGGGCTTGCCCTCGGCCTTGAGGGCCTTGGCCTTGGCGTCCACCTTCAGCGTGGCGGACTCGGCGATGGCGGAGAGTTTGCGGGAGAGAGGCGCGCGTTCGGTCACGCCACCAGCGTACCCGCGCGCCTGTCGTGAGAAATGGCCATGACGTACAAAGCGCAGGCATCGTTCTCCGCCATGGCGAACAGGTGCGTATGTCGGATCGGGCATACGTGAGCGACGGCCGCATCCGGCATCCGTCAGCGTCCGAGAAGCGGATCCGGCCGCCGTTCAGGTCAGGAACGACGGCGGGACGGCGCAGTAGTCGGCCAGGCGCCGCGTGGGCGCGTCGGGATCCGTCACGTCGACCAGCGCGGTCGCCGCCGTGTGTGGCACCTCATCGCCGTCGATGAGCCACACCGAGAAGTGCCAGAGTCCGCGGGTGCGCTCGGCGAGCAGGCCGGTCGTGCCCGAGACGATCTGGACGGCGTCCGCCTGCGCGTCACGAAACGGTGTCACGATGTCCGACCGCAGGCCGGCCTCATCGCGATCCTGCTGCGCGACGACGGCCACCTCGACTCCCCGGGCTCGCAGCACGTCGCCGAGTTCCTCCGCGAAGGCGGCCGAGCGTTCCGCCGACGGGCTGCCCACGGCGAGCAGCCGCGCTCCACGGGGATAGTCGCGGAGGAATTCCTCGGCGAGGTCATCGAAGACGGGGCGCGTGGCGGGCCGGGCGGTCATAGCCCCAGCGTAGGCGCGGTCACCGGCCGTGCGGCGCGATCCGGGCGATCCGGATCCGCGGATCCCGGCACGCGAGTACGGGCCCGCACGGAGGATCCGGCCGGGCCGATCAGGTGACGGCGTCGCGCTCCTGGAACTCGGGAGCGCGCCACAGCTCCTCGTCGAGCACCCGGCGCAGGATCTCCACGGCGTCCCACACGTCGGCGTGTCCCAGATACATGGGGGTGATCCCGAATCGCAGCACCTCCGGTTCGCGGTAGTCGCCGATCACGCCATTCGCGATGAGCGCCTTCATCACCGCGTAGCCCTCGGGGTGGCGGAAGGAGACGTGGCTGCCGCGCTGGGCGTCGTCGCGCGGCGTGATGAGCGTGAGCGGGTGGTGCGCGAGCCGGGTCTCCGCCAGCCGGATGAAGAGCGTCGTCAGCGCGAGGGACTTGCGGCGCAGCGCCTCCTGGTCGACTTCGAGGTGCATGTCGAGCCCGACCTCCATAGTGGCCATCGACAGGATCGGCTGGGTGCCCACGAGGAAGCGCCGACCACCCGGAGCGGGGGCGTAGGAGTCGGTCATCGCGAACGGGCGATCGTGCCCCCACCAGCCGGTGAGCGGCGTCTCGACCCGGTCGAGGTGGCGTTCGGCGACCCAGAAGAACGCAGGGGAGCCGGGGCCGCCGTTGAGGTACTTGTAGGTGCAGCCGACCGCGAAGTCCGCGCCGGCATCGGCGACGGCGACGGGCACCGCGCCGACCGAGTGGCAGAGGTCCCAGACGGCCAGGGCGCCCGCATCGTGGATCTGCGCCGTCGCCCCCGCCATGTCCCACAGGTGGCCCGTGCGGTAGTTGACCTGGGTGAGCAGCACCACGGCGACGTCCTCGTCGAGCGCCGCGTCGAGGTCCTCGGGCGCGTCGATCAGCCGCAGGGAGTAGCCGCGGTCGAGCAGGGCCATCAGTCCCTCGACGATGTAGAGGTCGGTGGGGAAGTTCTCCCGCTCCGACACGATGACCCGGCGCTCCGGGGCGTCCTGCTGCTGCAGCCGGATCGCGGCCGAGACCGCCTTGAAGACGTTGATCGAGGTGGTGTCGGTCGCGACGCACTCACCTGCGCCACCGCCGATGAGCCGGCCGATCTTCTCTCCGATCCGGAGGGGCAGGGCGAACCAGTGGTTCTTGTTCCAGCTGCCGATGAGGTCCGCGCCCCACTCGCGGCTGACCACGTCGGCTGCACGGGCGACGGCGTCGCGGGGGAGCGCGCCGAGCGAATTGCCGTCGAGGTAGACGATGCCCTCGGTGAGGGCGAAGCGCTCGCGGAGGGATGCCAGTGGGTCGATCCGGTCGGCTTCCTGGCACTGCTCGCGGGTGATCGGCGCGGTATCCGTCATCGTGGAATCCTCCTCGGTCGTGGATCCGGCTCGGGCAGCCGGGATCCGGAGATCACGTTCCATGATGACGAATCGTCGACACAGCACCTAGGATTCCGACAGATATCCGAGATTCCCGTTGAATTGCGATGGATCACCGGATCGATGACGCCTCAGGAGGCACGATGGCGGACGGAATCCGGCTCACTGCGACGGATCGGCGGATCCTCGAGGAGCTGTCCCGTGACGGGCGGCTGTCGAACAAGGAGCTTGCCGCGCGGGTCGGCCTGCCCCGCTCGACCTGCCACGGACGGGTGCGCGCGCTCGAGGAGGCCGGCGTGATCCGGGGCTATCACGCCGAGCTCGACCCCGTGGCGGCCGGCGCCGGCGTCGAGGCGCTCATCATGGTCGCGGTCAAGGAGGACGCGCGGGATCAAGTGCCCGCCATCACGGCCCGCCTCCGCACGATCACCGGTGTGCAGCGCGTCTACCTGATCGGAGGCGTGCACGACCTCGTCATCCACGTCGCCTGCGAGAGCGTCCCGGGGCTGCGCGACTTCCTGCGCACGCATCTCGGATCCGTGCCGGCGCTGGGGCAGACCCAGACCCAGCTCATCTTCGAGCAGCACGCCGGTGCCGCGGTCATTCCGGGGTGAGCAGCGAGCCGCTGCGCCGCCGCACGGCCGGACGCAGCCCCGGCACGAGCGCGGGCGTGCGCTCGGCGTAGCGCGCGTAGGGCTCGCCGAGCTCCGCACGCAGATCGCGCTCCTCGAACCGGATCCCGATCGCGATGTAGCCGCTGAACGCCGCAGCGAACAGCGCGTGGCCCCAGGTCATGATCGGCGTGGCCCAGAACGCCAGGAGCAGGCCCAGCATGAGCGGGTGCCGCACGAGCGCATAGAGCCAGCGAGCCTGGAAGGCGGAGGCGGGCGGACGCCCCGACACGGCCTGACGGAGCCCGACGAAGCCCAGGTGGTCGATCAGGAACGTGGAGCCGATCGCGATGAGCCATCCCAGTGCGCAGACCGCCCACAGCGCGGTGCGCCAGGGCTCGGCGCCCACGTCCCAGATCACCGTCAGGATCGGCCGCCATTGCCACAGCACGAGCGCCAGCAGCGCACTCGCCGCCAGCACGTACGTCGAACGTTCGACTCGCACGGGGAGCATCCGGGCGAACCGTCGCTTGGTCGAGGCGCGGGCGAACACCGAGTGGTGCAGCGCGAACACGGCCACCAGCAGCAGGTCGATGGCCGCCGCGATCGGCCAGGCCGTGGCGGGCCCGCGGTCGACGGCGGTGGCGGGTCCGATATCGGAGAGGAACGCGACCGCCCAGACGATCACGGCCAGGAAGGCAAGATAGGCGACGGTGGCGTAGGCCGTGGCGAATACTCGCGTCATGACATCCCCGATCCGCGGTTGCTCACACCGGACGGCCGATGAAGCCGTGATCGATCGCGAACAGGCTCGCCCCGACCCGGTTCGCGACGCCGATCTTCGCGTAGGTGTGCTCGACGTGATTGCGTACGGTCTTCTCGCTGAGCGTCAGAACCGCGGCGATCTCGCGGTTGCTCCGCCCCTGCGCGACGAGCGTCAGGATCTCCGCCTCGCGAGGGGTGAGTCCGGCGGGAAGGGGCGGTCGTGTCCTCCGTGCACCGGTGCCGCCCGTCGCCGCCGCCGCGACCGCGGCGACCGCCTCCCCGTCGAGGTGCCCGGCGGCCACGCGCCGGCGCAGGCGCTCGATCGCCTCACCCGGTTCGAGCGCGGCACGGTACGGGCGCGGCTCGATCGCCGCCCGGAACGCGACGGCGGCGGCGAGCAGGCGGTCGGACCGGGTGAGGCTCGTCCCGGGCACTCCGGCCGGATAGCCGCTGCCGTCCAGGTGCTCGTGATGCGCGCGCACCAGGGCCGATTCGGCAGCGAGGCCCGGGATGCGCGCGAGCACGCGTCCCCCGAGGTACGGATGCATCCGCACCCGCTCCCAGTCGCCGTCGTCGAGCACGTCCGGCTTCGACCAGATCAGGTTCGACACGCCCAGTCGCCCGATGTCGTGCAGATGCGCCGCCCGCCGGAGGGTCGCGACCTCGTCGGCGGGCACGCCGATCTCCCGGGCCGCCGCACCCACGATCTCGGCGACCCCGCGCGAGTGCCCCAGCAGGAACGGGCACTTCAGGTCGGCGAAGTCGCCGATGGCGGCGACGGCGGCGTCGAGCGCATCGCCGTGCAGCACGTCGTCCCGATCGGGCGCGCACTCCAGGGCGGCGCGCCACGCGGCGGATCCGTGGGGGATGTCGAGCAGCGCGGCCGCATCGGCGGTGAACGCATCGACGATCAGGGGATCGAACTGTCCGCCTCGGCGCTCGCGGGCCATGCGGACCGCCGCTTCCGCTCCGCCGAGTCGATCGTGCACCTCGGCCGTGTCGGCGAGCTGCGCGATCCGCATCGCGATCGGGATCTCCTCACCTGCGAGCCCGCGCGGCAGGCCACGACCGTCGTATCGTTCGAAGGCCGCGGACACGGCCTCCTGCACCGCGCGCGGGAGGCCCAGGCGCTCGGCCAGCAGCGCAGCCGAAAGGCAGTGCGAGTGCAAGAGCGCGCCGAGTCGTCCGCGGGAGTCGATCATCAGCTCGGCGAGCGTGGCCGCGCGCCGGACGGGGGAGCGCCCCTCGGCGACGTGTTCGACGAGGAAGCGCAGGAACGGCAGCCCCGACCAGTCCACGAGGTAGGAGGCGCTGCGCACCGCGATGTCGTCGCCGAACCAGCGCGCGTACTCCTGCGAGTCGGCCGTGCAGCCGATCCACATGAGCAGCGTCGCCTGATAGGCGGTGCCGCGCTGCCCGTCGTCCAGGCCCAGGCGCGCGGCGAGGCGATCGGCGAGGAGCGCGGCGCGCATCATGTGCTCCGCCGGCTGGCCGAGGCCCAGGTCGATCGCGACGGAGACCGCCGCGATCATCTCGCCCCGGGTCGGAGCACCGGCTGTCGCGCCCACAGGTCCATTGTCGGCGACGCGGTCCTGCAGGGCCAGAGACATCAGCGCGGCCGCGCATCCTCGGTGCGGCCGTCCTCGGGCACGATCACGGCCGTGTGCTCCGCGGGATCGAAGGCGCTGAACCGCGCGTCCCCGACGTAGAACAACCCCCGCTGCGGCATCCAGAAGTCGCCGAGACTGCTCTGCCGGTCCAGCGCCCCGATCGGGCCGAGGTCCCGGCCCTGGATGGACGCCGTGCTCGCCGCGACGCGCCAGATCCTCGTCGGAACGACCTGGAAGCGCTGCCGGTTGGGGGCGGCTCCGGCCATCCGCATGCGGCCGGCGCGCAGCATCGGACGTGCCATCGGCCCCATGGCGCGCAGCATCGGGTCGCTGCGGCGTGCGGCCGCGGGAAGAGCGGATCCGAGCGCGGACATCGTGCGGGTCGCCGGCGTCGCCCGCAGCGTGAGCTCCCACTCCAGCACCCCGGGGATCCGCACGTGCAGATGCCTCGGATCGGGCCAGTGCAGGTCGATCTCGGGCACGCGCTCGAACGTCGCGGCCGAACTGAAGTAGCGCGGGCAGCTGTGCACCGGATCGGTGGTGGTGAACATGTGCCAGGCGCCGTCCGGAGTCCGGTGCCAGACCGCTCGGTACGCGGGACCGATGCTGGTCCGGGTCATCACCCGCAGCGCAAGGCAGTCGCCGCCGCGGAACGCCAAGCCGAGCACGCCGAATCCGGTGAACCGCTCGTCGTCGCCCTCGGGAAGGCGAGGGTGGCCCGTCACCTGGACTGAGGCGGCCTGAGGAGTGCTGGGGGTGGACATGGATCCACCTTCGCGCGGCGGGTGTGCCAGCGCATGAGGCATCCGCCCCGACTTCCGGCGCGGATGGAGCCGACCCACGCGGGACGCGTCAGCGCTCGACGAGCACGCCGTCCTCGTCGGCGTAGAGCCGCGCGCCGGGGCAGAACTCCACGTCGCCGAACCGCAGCATCACGTCGACCTGCCCGGTCCCTGCCTTGGCGCTTTTGCGAGGGTTCGTGCCGAGCGCCTTGACGCCCAGCGGGAGCCGGCCGATCGCCGCGCTGTCCCGGATCGCGCCGTGGACCAGCACGCCCGCCCAGCCGTTCGCGACCGCGCTCGCCGCGATCATGTCGCCCATGAGCGCGGTGCCGAGGGATCCGGATCCGTCGATCACGAGCACGGCTCCGGCGCCGTCGGTGGCGAGCAGGTCCTTCACGAGCTGATTGTCCTGGAAGCAGCGCACCGTGCGAATCGGACCTTCGAAGGCCGTGTGCCCGCCGAAATCGCGCAGTTGCAGGGCGAGGGACTGCAGGGTGTCTCCGTGCTCGTCGAAGAGGTCGGCGGTGGAGGTCATGCGGTGGGTCCTTTCATGTTTCTCTGGGGCCGTTGAGCGACGACGCGCGGAGCGCGACGGAGACGAAACGCGGTGATCCGACGAGCATGTCAGATCACCGCGTTTCGTCTCGGTCGCCTTCGGCGTCCTCGCTCAACGACCCCTGCGGGGTGTCAGCTGAACTGGTTCATCGTGTTGTGCTGACCGCCGGCCTTCAGGGCCGCGTCGCCGGCGAAGTACTCCTTGTGGTTGTCGCCGAGGTCGGATCCGGCCATGTTCTGGTGCTTGACCGTGGCGATCCCGCCGCGGATCTCGCGGCGCTGCACACCCTTGACGTAGGCGAGCATGCCCTCGTCGCCGAAGTAGCCCTTCGCGAGGTCATCGGTCGACAGCGCGGCCGTGTGGTAGGTCGGCAGGGTGATGAGGTGGTGGAAGATGCCGGCGCGGGCGGATCCGTCGCGCTGGAACGTGCGGATCTTCTCGTCCGCGAGACGCGCCAGCTCGGTGTCGTCGTACTCGACGCTCATCAGCTTGTCGCGATCGTATGCCGAGACGTCGGCACCCTGCGCGGCGAGGAGGTCGTACACCTGCTGACGGAAGTTCAGCGTCCAGTTGAACGACGGGCTGTTGTTGTAGACGAGCTTCGCATTCGGGATCACCTCGCGGATGCGGTCGACCATGCCGGCGATCTGCTCCACATGCGGCTTCTCCGTCTCGATCCACAGCAGGTCTGCACCGTTCTGCAGCGACGTGATGCAGTCCAGCACGCAGCGGTCCTCTCCGGTCCCCGGGCGGAACTGGTAGAGGTTGCTGGCCAGGCGCTTCGGGCGCAGCAGCGTGCCGTCGCGCTTGATGACCACGTCGCCGTTGCCGAGCTCGCTCTCGGAGATCTCCTCGACATCGAGGAAGGAGTTGTACTGGTCGCCCAGGTCGCCCGGCTCCTGCGTCACGGCGAGCTTCTGGGTGAGCCCGGCGCCGAGCGAGTCGGTGCGGGCGACGATGACGCCGTTGTCGATGCCGAGCTCGAGGAACGCGTAGCGGACGGCGTTGAGCTTGGCGATGAAGTCCTCGTGCGGCACCGTGACCTTGCCGTCCTGGTGACCGCACTGCTTCTCGTCCGACACCTGGTTCTCGATCTGGATGGCGCACGCGCCCGCCTCGATCATCTTCTTGGCGAGAAGATAGGTCGCCTCGGGATTGCCGAAGCCGGCGTCGATGTCGGCGATGATCGGGACGACGTGGGTCTCGTAGCCGTCGATCTGGGACTGGATGAACTCCGCAGCGGTCTCGTCGCCGGCCGCGCGGGCCGCGTCGAGCTGCGTGAAGAGCAGGTCCAGCTCTCGGGCGTCCGCCTGGCGCAGGAACGTGTAGAGCTCCTCGATCAGGGCGGGCACCGCCGTCTTCTCGTGCATCGACTGGTCCGGCAACGGCCCGAACTCGGAGCGGAGGGCGGCGACCATCCAGCCGGACAGATAGAGGTAGCGCTTGTTCGTCGTCTTGAGGTGCTTCTTGATCGAGATGAGCTTCTGCTGTCCGATGAAGCCGTGCCAGACGCCGAGCGACTGGGTGTACAGCGACGAGTCGGCGTCGTACTCCGCCATGTCGCGGCGCATGATGTCGGCGGTGTACTGCGCGATCTCGAGTCCGGTGCGGAAGCGGTTCTGCGCCCGCATGCGGGCCGCGGCCTCGGGGTCGATGGCGTTCCATCCGGATCCGGCCGCCGCCTTCAGCGCCTGGATGGCGTCGATGTCGTCCTGGTAGCGAGTCATGGTCATTCCTTCGTTCGTGGGCGATGGGTCGGGCGTCGAGCGGATCAGGCGGTCTCGACGAGGAAGCGGGAATAGGCGGGCAGCGTCAGGAACGCCGGGAACTCGGGCTGCAGCGCCACCTCGCGGAACACCGCGGCGGCGTCCTCGAAGCGGTCGCCTTCGGTGCGGGGGATCTCGGCGAGCACCTCGGAGATCAGGCCCTCGACGTACTCGGCCGTGATGAGCACGCCGTCCTGGGTGGACTGGCCCTGGTGGATCCACTGCCACACCTGCGAGCGGCTGATCTCGGCCGTCGCTGCGTCCTCCATGAGGTTGTCGATCGCGACGGCGCCCAGGCCGCGCAGCCAGGCCTCGATGTAGCGGATGGCCACGGAGACGTTGTCGCGGACGCCGGACGCGGTGATCGGACGACCGATGTGCACGTCGAGCAGTTCCTCGGCGCGCACCTGTACGTCGTCGCGCTGCCGGTCGAGCTGGTTGGGTCGGTCGCCCAGCACGGCGTCGAACTCGGCCTGCGCCGTGGGGATCAGGTCGGGGTGCGCCACCCAGGTGCCGTCGAAGCCGTCGCCGGCCTCGCGCTTCTTGTCGGCGGCGACCTTCTCGATGGCCCGGGCGGTCACCTCGGGGTCGCGCCGGTTCGGGATGAAGGCGCTCATCCCGCCGATCGCGAAGGCGCCGCGCTTGTGGCAGGTCTGCACGAGCAGCTCGGTGTAGGCCCGCATGAACGGCACCGTCATGGTGACCTCACTGCGGTCGGGCAGCACGAACCGGGCGCCGCGACCGCGGTAGTTCTTGATGATCGAGAAGATGTAGTCCCAGCGTCCGGCGTTCAGGCCCGCGCAGTGCTCGCGCAGCTCGAACAGGATCTCCTCCATCTCGAATGCAGCCGGCAGCGTCTCGATCAGCACCGTCGCGCGGATCGTGCCGCGCGGGATCCCGAAGTACTCCTCGCTGAAGGTGAACACGTCGTTCCAGAGCTTCGCCTCCTCGCTCGACTCGAGCTTGGCGATGTAGAAGTACGGCCCGCGGCCGGCCTCGATGAGGGCCTGCGCGTTGTGGAAGAAGTAGAGGCCGAAGTCGACCAGCGAGCCCGACGCGTCCATGCGGCGGCCGGTGCGGTCGGTGAACTCGAGGTGCTTCTCCGCGAGGTGCCAGCCGCGGGGCCGCATCACGATCGTCGGGGTCCGCTCCGCCGTGACGCGGTACTCCTTGCCGTCCTCGCTGGTGTGGGTCAGGCGTCCGCGGATCGCGTCGCGCAGGGACAGCTGTCCGCCGATCACGTTGCGCCAGGTGGGGCTCGTGGCGTCCTCCTGGTCGGCCAGCCACACCTTGGCGCCGGAGTTCAGCGCGTTGATGGTCATCTTCGGGTCGGTCGGGCCGGTGATCTCGACACGGCGGTCCTCGAGTCCGGGTCCGGCGCCCGCCACGCGCCAGTCGGCGTCCTCGCGGATGTGCCGCGTGTCGTCGCGGAAGCGCGGGTCGTGCCCGTTGCCGATCTCGAAGCGGCGGCGCATCCGGTCGGCGAGACGGTCGTGCCGGCGGCCGCCGAAGCGGTGGTGCAGCTCGGTGAGGAAGGCCACGGCGGCGGGGGTGAGGATCTCGCCGAAGCGCTCGTGCATCGGTCCGGTGATGCGGATCGCGGGGCCCTCGGTGCCGGGGACGGCTGCGCCGACGGTCCGGATCGGGGCGGTCGGCGACGCGGTGGGAATGGTCATGATCTGTCTCCTCCGTGAGTGGATCCGGTCCGGCGTCTGTGCCGGGGTGGCTTGAGACCACTCTGAGTGAAGATCTGGATCCGTCCTGACCAAAACGGGGGAGAAGTTTGGTCAGATTTCTGTTTTCGTGACAGAATCAGCGCCATGGTCACCGTAGACACCGCAGAAGAGGTCGACGCTCTCACGATCGGGCGTCGCATCCGCCAGCTCCGCACGGCGGCCGGGCTGACGCTCGAGCAGCTCGCGACGGCGATCGACCGGGCGCCGAGCCAGGTGTCCATGATCGAGACCGGCAAGCGCGAGCCGAAGCTCACCCAACTGCAGCTGATCGCCCGCGCGCTGGACACGACGATCGACCAGATCCTCGCCGAGCAGCCCCTCGACGAGCGCGCCGCGATGGAGATCGCGGTCGAGCGCGCGATGAAGGGGCAGACGTTCCAGGCGCTCGGCATCGCCCCGTTCCGGATCTCGAAGACCGTGCCGGATGAGGCGCTGCGGGCGCTGCTCGCCCTGCACGGCGAGATCGACAAGCTCCGCGACGAGCGCGCGGCGACTCCCGAGGAGGCCCGCCGTGCGAACGTGGAGCTGCGCCATCTCATGCGCCGTCAGGACAACCACTTCGCCGACCTGGAGAAGAAGGCGGCGGCGATCCTCGCCGCCGTGCACCACCCTGGCGGCCCGCTGACGCAGCGCAGCGCGAGCGATATCGCCGCGCACCTCGGCTTCACCCTGCACTACGCGCCCGACCTGCCCCAGTCCACGCGCAGCGTCGCCGACCTCGCGCACGGGCGGCTGTACCTCTCCAGCCGCGTGCCGGGCAAGGGCGACGCCCGTACGGCCGTGCTGCAGGCGCTCTCCAGCCGCATCCTCGGGCACTCCGAGCCGCGCAGCTACGCCGAGTTCCTGCGGCAACGCGTGGAGACCAACTACCTCACCGGTGCGCTGCTCATGCCGGAGGAGCACCTCGCGCCCGTGCTGAAGGACGCGAAGGAGCGCCGCGCGATCTCGATCGAGGACCTCCGCGACGCCTACTCGGTGTCGTACGAGACGGCGGCGCATCGGTTCACGAACCTCGCCACCCGGCACCTGGACATCCCGGTGCACTTCCTCAAGGTGCACGAGTCGGGCACCATCACGAAGGCCTACGAGAACGACGACGTGAACTTCCCGACCGACCGGCTCGGATCCATCGAGGGGCAGATGTGCTGCCGGCGGTGGACCAGCCGAGTCGTGTTCGAGGAGGAGGACCGGTTCAACCCGTACTACCAGTACACCGACACCGGCAACGGCACGTACTGGTGCACCGCCCGCGTGGAGGCGTCGAGCGAGGGCCTGCACTCGGTGAGCGTGGGCGTGCGCTTCGACGACACGAAGTGGTTCATCGGTCGTGACACGCCCAACCGCGGCGTCTCGAAGCACTCGGTCGAGGTGTGCTGCCGGCGCGCTCCGGCGGATCTCGAGAAGCGCTGGCGGGAGCAGTCCTGGCCGAACGTGCGCACGCCGCGCACCCTGCTCGCCACGCTGCCGACCGGAGCGTTCCCCGGTGTCGACACGACCGACGTGTACGAGTTCCTCGAGGCGCACGCCCCGGACTGAGGCGCGCCATCCGCGACGAACAAGCTGCCGGGCATCGCCCAGCGATATCCGGCTGTGTCCGCCGCGAGCTGAGCTGAGCTGAGCTGAGCTGAGATGAGCACCGGGAAGAGTTCACCCTCCGCGAAATCGCCCGTCGTCTCATGCTCCGGCGGTTCGCATCGCAGCGCACGGGAACGGTGGCGAACGCGGGACTCACTCGACTCCCGATCGAGCCATCGGCTGCATTCCGGAGGGATCCGGTCCCATCCGACGATGCGGCGGCGCGTGCGTCCTCGACGAAGAGGAAGAAATGTTATCGCTCACGGCTTGAAGGCCATGAGGCGACGGCTGCTCGATGCAAAGCGCCCATGCTGACAGCCTTGTTATCAAATTGTGATCGCTCACAACGTGGCGCTGGGAGAAATGTGAAGGCTAACATTTCGGCACAGGCCTCCCAGGCCCACACGAGACTCCGGCGAGGATGCCGGATTGAACAAGGAGGTTCCAGTGAAGAAGGGCATCATCGCGGGCATCGCGCTGCTCGGCGCCGTGGCCATGGCGGCCACCGGTTGCTCCGGAGGATCTTCGGCCGCATCCGGCGGGTCGAAGGGGGACGGGGTCGTCACGGTCGGCTTCGCGCAGACCGGGTCGGAGAGCGGATGGCGCAGCGCCAACACGGAGTCGATGAAGGACGCGTTCTCCGCCAAGAACGGCTTCAAGCTGATCTTCAACGCCGCCGACAACAAGCCGGAGAACCAGATCGCTGCCGTCCGCAACTTCATCAACCAGGGCGTGGATGCGATCGTCATCGCCCCGGTCGTCACCACGGGATGGGACGACGTGCTCAAGGAGGCGAAGGATGCGAACATCCCGGTCATCCTCGAGGACCGCACGATCGATGGCTCCAGCGATCTGTACAAGGCATGGATCGGCGACGACTTCAAGAAGGAGGGGGAGACCGCGGGCACCTGGGCGAAGCAGACTCTCGGCGACAAGGCCACCAACATGGTCGTTCTCGAGGGCACCACTGGTTCCGCCCCCGCCATCGATCGCGCCACCGGCTTCGATGACGCGATCAAAGGCAGCCAGATCAAGAAGCTGGACTCGCAGACGGGCAACTTCACGCGCGCCGATGGCAAGACGGTCATGGAGGGGTTCCTGCAGAAGTACGGCAAGAGCATCAACCTGCTCTTCGCGCAGAACGATGACATGGGCCTCGGCGCCCTCGACGCGATCAAGGCCGCGGGCCTCACGCCGGGCAAGGACATCCAGATCGTGACGATCGATGCGACCCACGATGGTCTTCAGGCCGCCGCCAACGGCGAGTTCAACTACGTGGTGGAGTGCAACCCGCTGCTCGGTCCGACCGTCGCCAAGACCGTCAAGGACGTGCTGGCCGGCAAGGACGTCGAGAAGAAGCAGACCGCCGTCGACCAGTCGTTCACCCCGGAGCAGGCGAAGACGGCCTTGCCCGACCGCAAGTACTGAGGATCCGAGGGGAGGGCGCCTCGCGTCCTCCCCTCGCCTCGTGAGAAAGGCAATCATGGTCACTGGCGACCACCGCAGCGTCATCGAGATGCGCGGCATCAACATCTCCTTCCCGGGCGTGAAAGCACTGCAAGATGTCGACTTCACCCTCAGGGCCGGCGAGGTGCACACCCTCATGGGCGAGAACGGCGCGGGCAAGTCCACCCTCATCAAGGCGCTCACCGGGGTGTACCGGATCGACACCGGCCTCATCCGGGTCGACGGAACGGACAAGGTGTTCGGCGGCACCGCCGACGCGCAGGATGCGGGTGTGTGGACCGTGTACCAGGAGGTCAACCTCTGCGCGAACCTCTCCGTCGGTGAGAACGTCATGCTGGGGCAGGAGATCCGCGGTCCGTTCGGCATCGACTGGCGGCGCACGCACGATTCAGCGAGCAGGCACCTGCGCAGCCTCGGTCTGACGATCGATCCCCGTTCGCCGTTGTCGTCGCACTCGATCGCCGTGCAGCAGCTGGTCGCGATCAGCAGGGCCATGGTCTCGGACTGCAAGGTTCTCGTGCTGGATGAGCCGACTTCGAGCCTGGACCGCGACGAGGTCGACCAGCTCTTCGCCGTCATGCGCGATCTGCGCGATCGGGGCGTCGCGATCCTCTTCGTCACGCACTTCCTCGATCAGGTATACGAGATCTCCGACCGCCTCACGGTGTTGCGCAACGGTTCGCTCGTGGGCGAGTACGCGGCGTCCGAAGTGGACCGCACCGAGCTCATCGGGCTCATGCTCGGCCGCGAGCTCCAGGAGCTGGAGTCCATCGACACCGCAGAGCGGCATGTGGATCGCTCCGGCATCCCCGTGCTGCGCGCGACCGGCATCGGCCGTCGCGGAGCCATCGAGCCGGTCGACCTCGAGGTCTTCGACGGCGAGGTCGTGGGGCTCGCCGGTTTGCTCGGGTCCGGTCGTACCGAACTAGTGCGACTGCTCTCCGGCGCCGACACCGCCGACAGCGGGCAGATCGCGGTGCACGGCGAACGGGTACGCATCTCCGCGCCCCGCGACGCGATCGATGCGCGCATCGCGTTCACCTCCGAAGACCGCAGGGAGGAAGGGATCGTGGGAGACCTCACGGTCGCCGAGAACATCGTGCTCGGCATCCAGGCGCGCCGCGGCTGGATGCGCAAGGTGCCCCAGGCCGAACAGGACGTCGTGGTGGGCGAATACATCACGGCGCTGGGCATCCGGCCTGCGGACCCGAATGCTCGCGTCCGCAACCTCTCCGGGGGCAACCAGCAGAAGGTCGTCCTGGCGCGCTGGCTCGCCACGGCACCTGAGCTGCTCATCCTGGACGAGCCGACCCGCGGCATCGACGTGGGCGCCAAAGCGGACATCCAGCGTCTCGTCTCACGGTTGTCCTCGGAGGGGCTGTCGGTCGTCTTCATCTCCTCCGAGCTGGAAGAGGTCCTGCGCCTGTCGCAGCGCATCGTGGTGATGCGCGATCGCCGTAAGATCGGCGAACTGACCACCACCGCCGACACCGAGGTCGACGAACTCGTCGGCATCATCGCCAGGGGATCGACGGACGCCGCGGATGTCCTCGACGAGATCACGAAGGAGCACGCGGCATGACCGATGCGGCACGCGGCATCTCGCTGAAGAAGATCCTGACGCACCGACTCGCGCTGCCCATCGGCGCGTTGCTGGCGCTGGTGCTGCTGAACACCATCGCACGGCCATCCTTCCTGGCCGTCTCCCTGCGGGACGGCCAGCTGTACGGCTCGCTCATCGACATCATCCGCAACAGCGCGCCTCTCATGCTCGTCGCGCTCGGCATGATGATCGTGATCGCCACCCGCGGCATCGATCTTTCGGTCGGCGCGATCATGGCGGTCTCGGGCGCAGTCAGCCTCACCATCATCAAGGGATCGCCGAACCCGAACGACCTCGGCGTCATCGCCCTGGCGATCCTCGCGGGCCTGATCACGACCCTGCTGTTCGGGGCCTGGAACGGATTCCTGGTCGCGGTGCTCGGGATCCAGCCGATCATCGCGACTCTCGTCCTCATGCTGGCCGGGAGAGGCATCGCCTTCCTCATCACGCAGGGCAACATCACCACGATCAACAGCGCGCCGTACCAGTTCATGGCACAGGGCTACGTGATCGGACTTCCCTTCGCGTTCCTCGTCGCGGTCGTGGCGATCGTCGTGGTCGCGCTCGTCGAACGGCGCACCGCCCTCGGCATGCTCACGGAGGCGGTCGGCATCAACCCGACCGCGAGCCGGATCGCCGGCGTGCGAGCGCGCGGCATCATCTGGGGTGCCTACGCGGCCAGCGGGCTCCTCGCCGGCATGGCAGGCGTGCTCTACACGTCCAACATCATGGCGGCTGACGCGAACAACGCCGGCGTGAACATCGAAGTGGACGCGATCCTCGCCGTCGTGCTCGGCGGCGCATCGCTCATGGGCGGGCGCTTCACGATCGCCGGCACGGTGATCGGCGTCTACACGATCCAGACGCTCACCTCGACCATCACCTTCCTCGGCGTCCCGCCGGCTGTCACGCCGGTGTTCAAAGCTGCGGTGATCGTGATCGTCTGCCTGGCGCAGTCCACCCGCATGCGCGCCTGGTTCCGGGGCCGGGCATTCCGATCCGCCGGATCGGGACCGATCCGGCGCGAGTCGGCAGAGACGCCCGCCCTCGTCGGCGCGGGGGAGGGGAAGGCGTGATGAGCGCCACTGTCACGGGGCTGTCCCCCGAAAGCGATCTGACCGGCCGCCTGCGCGCCTTCGCCGTACGACACAGCGGATGGGTGCCGGTGCTGGCCGCAGCCGCGATCTTCGTCGCGATGCTGATCGGCGGGCAGGTGTACTTCGGCACCTTCGTCTCGCCGCGGCTGCTGTCCTCGCTGCTGCTCGACAACGCCTACCTGCTGATCCTCGCGGTCGGCATGACGTTCGTGATCCTCAGCGGCGGAATCGACCTCTCGGTCGGGGCGGTCATGGGCTTCACGGGCATCCTGGGCGCCAAGCTCCTGCTCTCCGGTGTACCGCCGTTCATCGCGGTACCCGTCATGATCGCCGCCGGCGCCGTGATCGGCCTGTTCATCGGGGTGCTCGTGCAGTACTTCGACGTGCAGCCGTTCATCGCGTCTCTGGCCGGGATGTTCCTGGCCCGTGGCCTGGCGTTCGTGGTGAGCCTGGACACCCTGCGCGTGTCGGATCCATTCCTCGGCGCTCTGCAGTCCTCCCGGTTCCGCCTGCCCGGCGGCTGGTACATCACCCCGACCGTCATCATCGCGCTCGTCGCCGTCGTGATCGCGGCGTGGGTGCTGGGCTGGACCCGGTTCGGTCGCACCGTCTACGCGGTGGGCGGCAACGAGCAGTCGGCGCCTCATGGGCTTGCCGGTTGCGCGCGCCAAGCTGCTCGTCTACGCCATCAGCGGCACGTGCGCGGGCCTCGCCGGGGTCGTCTTCACCGCCTACACGAGCTCCGGGTACAGCCTCAACGGTATCGGTACCGAGCTCGACACGATCGCGGCGGTGGTCATCGGCGGGACGCTGCTCAGCGGTGGCAGCGGCTATGTGCTCGGCTCGCTGTTCGGTGTGCTCGTCTACGGTCTGATCAAGACCGTGATCAGCTTCCTCGGTGTCGACACCTCCTGGATGCGGATCACGATCGGCGCCCTGCTGCTGGTCTTCGTCGTGGTGCAGCGCTTCCTGGTGATGAGGGCGCGCCGACGGTGAGCCCGAATGCGGAAATCGGGCGACGACATCGGACACGATAGGAACATGTCGAAGCCCGTCGAGCCGCTCGTCGAGATCCGGGGCGCCACCGTGCGCTTCCAGGGCTCGACGGCGCTCGCCGACGTCGATTTCCGGATGTTCCCCGGCGAGGTGCATTCGCTCATGGGGGAGAACGGGGCGGGCAAGTCGACGCTGATCCGCGCGCTCACCGGTGCGCTCGCCCTGGACGCCGGCATCATCCGGCTGGACGGGACCCGGGTTCGCTTCGCCACCCCGGCCGATGCGTTGCGTCACGGGATCAGCACGGTGTACCAGGAGATCGATCTGCTGCCGAACCTGTCCGTCGCAGAGAACATCTGGCTCGGCCGGGAGCCGCGCCGGTTCGGGGGGATCGACTTCCCGCAGATGCGGCGCCGCACGGCGACGGTCCTGGACGACCTGGGGGTGGCGATAGATCCGGCCTCTCCGCTGGGAGCGCATCCGCTCGCCATCCAGCAGCTGGTCGCGATCGCGCGGGCGATCGCGACCGACGTCAGGATCCTGGTACTGGACGAGCCGACCTCGAGTCTGGATCTCGACGAGGTCGCCGAGTTGTTCCGAGTGATCCGCAAACTCAAGAAGCGCGGAGTGGCGATCCTCTTCGTGTCCCATTTCCTCGACCAGGTGTACGAGATCTGCGACCGGGTGACCGTGCTGCGTGGTGGGCGTCTCGTCGGCGAGTATCTGACGACAGAGCTGCTGCGGATCGACCTTGTCGAGAAGATGCTCGGCCGGTCCCTGCCCGCCCACCTCGCGTCCCCGCCGGAAGTGGTGGAAGATGACGAGGTCGCTCTCCTCGCCGCCGAGGGGCTCACGGTCGGCAGAGGCATCGTGGACGCCGACCTGCGCATCGGGGAGGGCGAGGTGCTCGGCGTCGCCGGGCTGCTCGGCTCCGGGCGGACCGAACTTGCCCGGGCGCTCTCCGGCGTCGACCGCCTGGATGCCGGGATTCTGCGCGTCGAGGGCACGGCGAGGACGTGGCGTTCTCCGCGGCAGGCGATCGATCTCGGCATCGTGTACTCGTCCGAGGACCGTCGGACCGAGGGAATCGTGGGCGGCCTCAGCGTCCAGGACAACATCACGCTCGCGGTGCAGGCGCAGCGCGGCATACTGCGCCGTATGCGCCGGTCCCGTCAGCGCGAACTGGCGATGAGCTGGATCGAGGCGCTCGGGATCCGCCCCGCTGATCCGGATCTGCCCGCCGGAATCCTGTCCGGAGGCAATCAGCAGAAGGTGCTGCTCGCGCGCATGCTGGCGCTGTCTCCGCGCGTGCTGGTGCTGGACGAGCCCACCCGCGGCATCGACGTCGGCGCTAAAGTCGAGATACAGAAACTCGTGGGCGAGTTCGCTGACAACGGGCTGTCGGTCGTGTTCATCTCCGCCGAACTGGAGGAGGTGCTGCGCGTGGGCCATCGCGTCGTGATCCTGCGCGGGGGGCGCGTGGTCGACAGCGCCGCCACGGCTGACCTGACGGTGGATTCGCTGCTCGCTCTCGTTGCGCGCCCCGAGGACGAGGAGTGACGTGACCGACGACATTCCCGCCCGCGCTGCGAACATCTTCGACGTCGCGCGGCTTGCCGGCGTCTCGCACCAGACCGTGTCGCGTGTGATCAACGACCTGCCCAATGTGCGGCCTGCGACGAAGGCCCGCGTCGAGCATGCGATCGCGCAGCTGCGCTACAGCCCGTCGCCTGCGGCCAGGGCGCTGGTCACCCGACGCACCAGGACGATCGGGCTGGTGACGCCCGGGGTGCCCGACTTCGGCCCGTCCGCGATCGCGATGCATTTCAACGCCGCCGCCCGAACCGCCCGGTACACGGTGGACTCGGTTAGTCTTCTCGATGAGGACCCGGCGATCGGCGTGCGCTCGGCGGTCGAGGGCCTGCTGCGCCAGCGGGTGGATGCGATCGCCCTCGTGGTCGTCGATCTTGCGGCGTTGGAGACGGTGCGCAGCATCGAGCTGTCCATCCCAATGGTCGCCTCGGCGGCCACGCCTCGCCGGCACGCACGGCTGGTCTCGATCGATCAGTATCGCGGGGCGCGGCAGGCGGTGCGGCATCTCGCCGAACTCGGCTACACCCGGATCCTGCATCTCGCCGGTCCCCAGCAAGCGCCGGACGCCGTGGAGCGGGTGCGGGGCTGGCGTGATGAGCTCGCCGAGCGTCGTCTGGAGATCGTCTCGCCGGTCGCCGGGGACTGGAGCGCCGCGAGTGGATACCGCCTCGGGTCGAACCTGGACATCGCGCAGGGCATGGCCGTGTTCGCCGCGAACGATCAGATGTCGATCGGGCTGCTCTCCGCGCTGCGGGAGCGGGGCCTGCGCGTCCCCGAGGATGTCAGCGTGGTGGGCTACGACGACGTCCCCGAAGCGGCCTTCCTGTATCCGGCGCTGACCACGGTGCGGCAGGACTTCGCGGCCCTCGGCGAACTCATGATGCAGAAGCTGCTTCTCGCGTTCGAGGAGCCCGATCGCATGACCGAGGACACCCCGATCCCGACCAGGCTCATCGTGCGTCAGTCCACCCGCGCGGCGCACGCACCGGACTGAGGCTTCGGGTGGCCGCGGTGCGCTGACCCCGTCCGACACACGGATGGCGCCGGCCCCGAAAGGCCGACGCCGTCCGGCGTTTTCGAGCGCGTTACGCGCGCCGGATCCTGGCGCGCGCGAGCAGCAGGCCGCCCGCGATCAGTGCGAGGGCGACGAGCGCCGCCGCGCCGATCGTGCCACCCGTGAGCGCCAGGCTGCCGCCGTCGTTCCCGCTGCCCGGCGGGAGCGCGACGGCCGGAGCGGTCGGGCTCGGCGACGCGGTCGGGGTGGTCGGTGCGCCCTCCGCGACCGTGAACGTGACGCTCAGGGCCTTGCCGGTCTGTTCACCGGTCACGGCGACCGTGTACTCGCCCGGCTCGGTCGGCGCGGTCAGCGGCACCGCCACGCCCCCGTCGATGACATCCGTGCGGCCGATCGTGGTGGCGGCGGCGCGTGCGGTCGCCCCGGACGCCGAGACGGATCCGTTCACCTGCCGGTCGCCGTTCAGGCCTGCGGCCGTGATGGTGAGCGTGCCGCCGGGGGCGACCTTCTCTGGTGCCGTGAGGGTGCCGCCGGCCGACAGCGCGACGAGATCCCGGTTCAGTTGCAGGGCGCCCGCGATGGTGAAGAAGTTGTCGGTCTGGTCCGTGAGTCCCACGACGTTCGCCGCCCCCGGACCGTAACCCGCGATGCGCACCTGGGTGCCCGTGTGCTGCTGCGAGCCGCCCGCCCCTGCGGTGCCGTAGGAGACCCTCATCGTGGAGCCCTCCGTGGTCTTCAGTACGATCGAGAGCGAGGTCGGCGGGGTGCTGTCCACGATCTGCGAGGTGTGCGCGTGATCAGCGGTGACGATCACGAGCGTGTTGCCGTCGGCCTTCGCGAAGTCGAGCGCGACCTGCACGGCCTCGTCGAGATCGATGGTCTCGCCGATCTGGCCGCAGGCGTTGGCGGCGTGGTCCTGCTTGTCGATGGACGCGCCCTCGACCTGCAGGAAGAAGCCCCTATCGCCCTTGAGCAGGTCGATCGACTTCTGGGTGAGCGCCGCGAGCGAGAGCGACGACCCCAGCCGGTCGGCGCTCTCGGTGCAGGCGACAGGCGCCGCGTCGGCGCCGCCGACGGTGGCGGTGGTCTCGGCGAAACGGGTCGGGAAGTTGCCGGGGGTGAACGTGCCCAGCACCGGACGGGCCTGGTCCGCGGCGCTGATCGCGGCGAGATCGGCAGCCGTGCGGGCGACCTGGTATCCGCGGGTCTCCGCCTGCTGGAACAGGGTCGCGCCCGGCCAGGCGCCCGCCTTCGCGGTCTGCTCGAAGGATTCGGATCCGCCGCCCAGAGTGACGTCGGCGCGGGTGTCCAGGATCTGCTCGCTGATCGAGCCCTTGCCGCCGTTCTCGAGCAGGTCGGCGCCGCACTGCTTCACCGAGTCGGGTCCGTAGCACTTGCGGCCGGCGACGTGCGCGGCCTGCACGGCCGGGGTGGCATCCTGCAGCTCGGCAGTGGAGACGTTGCCCGTCTTGCGCCCGTTCGCCTTGGCCAGCTCGATCAGGGTGTCGTGCCCCTTGCCCGCGATGTCGACGGAGATCGCGCCGTCGTAGGTCTTGGTGCCGGTCGCCCAGGCGGATCCGGTCGCCCCCGAGTCCGGCACGTAGTCCGCCGAGCCGTCCTTGTTCAGCGAGTAGGTCGTGTACGAGCCGGTCAGCGGCAGTGCATCGATGCCCGGCAGATGTCCGCCCGCGCCGTACTGGTAGTCGCGGGCGACCGAGATCTCGGAGTCGCCCATGCCGTCGCCGATGAGCAGGATCACGTTCTTCGCGGGGCCGTCGACGATCGCGTCGCGCAGGGCCGCGGTGCGGTCGCCGTCGTTGCGGGTGGCGCCGCCCGGCGCGGACGGGTCGACGGGCGCGGCCGCGTAGGCGGCAGGTGCGGCCAGCGCGGCGCCGGCGACGAGGGTGAGCGCGATCGCAGAGCGCGCGATCGTGGTTCTGGCAGTCATGGCTGTCTTCCTCTGGGGAGCGGGGGGACGGCCCGGCGGCTCGCAGGTGCGCGTGCCGGATCCGAGCTCCCCCAGCCCACCAGCGCGGGCGGTACGGCGGGTGACGGCCAGGTGACGAATCGATGAATCCGCTGAGTGGCGACTATGAGAAAGCTGGATCCGCAAATGGATCCGGATCGGACTACGCCGTGGATCAGGCGGCGTTCCAGCGCAGACGCGACGCAGCGTCGTCGAGCTCTCGACGGATCGACTCGGCCTGTGCCACGGGCAGCAGAGCGACCAGAAGCGGCGACGTCCCCGGGGCCGGCGCCACGGCGTAGGCGAGAGCGCGGGATCCGTCGTGCTCGTGGCTCAGCACGGCGCGGGTCGCCCTGCCCTCGGCGAGCGAGTACCAGGAGAACTCCCCGCCCGAGGCGAGCAGGACGGAGGCGGCGTGCGTCGCGCGGGCGAGCAGCGTGCCGGATCCCTCCCACGGGATGAAATGCGCGCCGTCGAGACCCAGCCCCGTTGCCAGGTCCGAGCCGAGCCAGCGTTCGCGGTTCCGGTCGGCATCGACGGCCGACAGCAGAGATGCGTAGGTCTGCAGCAGTCCGGCGTTGCCGATCGGCCACGCCGCCTCCAGCCCCGCCCGCTCGTGCAGGGCCTCGAACAGCGCCTGCGGGACGAGCGCCTCGCCCGTGCGCGCATCGATCACGGTGGCCGCACCCCAGCGGCCGAAGAGCCCGTCGGCACGGTCCGCGTCGATCGTGGCGATGAGCCAATCGATCGTGGTGAGCGCCTGGGCGGCCGCCTCCTGGGCGGAGCCCGAGGCTGCGGCTGCCGCCCGGTCCAGCTCCTCGATGCGTCCCATGCCGCCACCCTACGCCGGTGCGCAAGGGCATGGGCAGGGCCGTGGCAGGGGAAAGCCGTGCCGCGGGACAGGGGTCAGCGGTGCGCGGTGAGCGCGTCCGCGAGCGTGGTCAGGCCGAACTCGAACGCCTCGTCCACGTCGCCGCCGAGCTGGAACGCGCCGGCCTGCTCCATGGTGCAGAAGCCGTACGCCCAGGCTGTCAGCGTGCGTGCCGCGGGGAGTGGGTCGCCCGGCGCCGCGGCGCGCACGGCGTTCAGTAGCGTCCGGGTCAGCGCGACCATGCCGTCGGACTGCGGCTCGGCGCTGAGCGCGGCGCCCGAGAACAGCAGCGAGGCTGCGTGAGGGGAGCGGGTGCTGAACGCCCGGAATGCGCGGGCGATCGCGGCGAGCGACGCGGCGGAGTCGGTCGCGGATCCGGCCAGAGCCGTGACATCCTCGTCGAGCTCGCGGGCGGCGTCGTCGGCGATCAGCCGCAGCAGATCGTGTCGGTGCGCGACGTGCTTGTACAGGCTCGGTGGGCGCACCCCGACGGCGGTGGCGACCGCGCTGATCGTGACGGCGTCGATGCCCTCGTCCTCGGCGATGGCGCGCGCGGCGGCGGTGAGCGCGACGCGGGTGACGCGTTGCGGTGCGGGCATCGGGTCCTCCTCTGCGTCGACCGCAGATGCGGGTCGGCGCTTTTCGATCATAAGGCTATTGACAGTAGCCATGATAGCTATATAGCGTAGCCATCATGAACGCAGAGCTCATCCGGATCGGCGACGACATCGTCGCCATGCACGCCGTCGTCACCGACGAGGGCATCACGCTGATCGACGCGGGCCTGCCGGGTGACCGGCGGATCCTGCAGCAGGCGCTCGCCGCAGCGGGCCGCCGCCCCGAGGACATCCGCGGCATCGTGCTCACCCACGGCGACAGTGATCACATCGGCATCGCCGAGTGGCTGCGCACCGCCTACGGCGTGCCGACCTTCGTGCACGAGGCGGACGCAGGCAGGGCGCAGGGGGAGAAGACGCCGAGCGCCTCGGGCGGCGCCATGCGGCTCGGACCGGCGTTGCAGTTCTTCGCGGCGGCGCTGCGCCGCGGCGGCCTGCGCACGAAGCACCTCGGCGCCGTGCGCACGATGAAGGATGGGGATGTGCTGGACCTGCCCGGGGCGCCCGCGATCATCGGCCTGCCGGGGCACTCGCCCGGGTCTGTCGCCATCCGCGTCCCCGCGGTCGACGCGATCTTCGTCGGCGACGCCCTCACCACCCGGCACGTGCTGAACGGGTCCACCGACGTGCAGCTCGGCCCGTTCAGCGATGCGCCCGAGGAGACGCTGCAGAGCCTCGAGCGCCTCCGCGCACTGCCCGAGCGCACGATCGTGGTCGGGCACGGGCCGATGTTCCGCGGCACCGCAGCCGAGATGATCGCGGCCCGCACGCGCTGAGCGGCCCGCACGCGCTGACGTCGGTGCGCCGGCACGGACTTCGGCGGGCTGGCTGCCTGTTGCGATGCTCGGGCGACAGCTGCCTTGTTCAGGTCGCAGTTGCCTTCTTCAGGTCGCAGTTTTCGCTGCTTCGGGACTGTTGTCGGAGCACATTCTGCGACCTGAACGGATCCGATCCGCTCGCTGGTCGCGAAATGCGACTTAGGGAGGCCCTTGGCCGCAGTTTGCGACCACTGGGCGGGGATGGGGTGCGCGGGTCCGGCCCGGGGCGGATCCTCCCGGCGCGGATCCGGCCCGGCGCGGATCCGATCCGCTCGCTGGTCGCGAAATGCGACTTAGGGAGGCCCTTGACCGCAATATGCGACCACTGAGCGGGATGGGGTGCGCGGGTCCGGCGGGCGCGGATCCTCCCGGCGCGGATCCGGGCCGGGAGTCAGTCGCCGGCGGTGCGCAGGGCAGCCCAGAGCTCGGCGCGCGCGGGGAAGGATCCCAGGTCCGCGCCGAGGATCGACGCCGCCTGTGAGATCCGGGTCCGCAGCGTGTGCCGGTGCACGCCGAGGACGGCCGCGGCGGATTCCAGGCGGGTGTCGTGCTCGAGCCACACCCGCAGCGATCGCTCCAGCTCCGCGCCCTCCTGTGCGTCGTGCTGGCGCAGCGGGGCCAGCAGGGACTCGGCGATCAGTCGCGCCTCGTCTGTCGCGAACGCCGCCAGAACACTCGACTCCGCGCTGTCCGCGTAGTGGGTCACGCCGTCGTCGCCCCGACGCAGCGCCGTGAGCGCCTGCGCGTGCGCCCGCGAGAATCCGCTGTACTCCTCGGGTGCCGAGACGCCGATGCGCACCTCCGTGCGCGCGGCGACCTCGTCCAGCACCCCCGCGTCGGCGACGCTCAGGCACATGACGAGCCCGTCGTCGGACTCCGCGAGGAACGCCGACGGGGCGGCATCGCCGCGCTGCCGTTCCCACCACTCGATGACCGTGCCCTGGCGCTGTCCCGCGGCGACGGCGACCACCACGGGTGCCGGCGGCAGGGCGCCGAGCACGCGCCGGGCCAGGGTCGGATCGTCCGAGAGCAGGGAGGTGAGCAACTGCCGATGCAGGCGTCGGCGGCTGCGCGCGAGCTGCTCGCTCTGTTCCAGCGACAGCCCGGCCATCGCGATGACCGAGGTCACCACGGTGCGCGTCTCGGGATCCAGTGTGTCGCTCGCGATCGCGACGACCCCGCGCAGGTGCCCCGCGCGCCCCACGGTGAGCAGCGTGTGCGCGGTCTCGCCGTCCTGCACCACGCGGTTCGCGGATCCACCACGGGCGAGGAGATCGGCCGCGGCATCGGCGACGACGGGGGACGCGCCGCCCGCGGGATGCTCGTGCACGAGCTGCCCCGCGGCGTCGTACATGCCCACCCTGCAGCCGAGACGGCGTGACAGCTCGGTGAGCGTCGACTCGAGCCCGTGGGGACGGAGGGCTGCGACCGAGAGTGCGCGCTGGGTCTCCAAGGCCCAGGTGCGCCGGGCGTAGGCCTGTGCGGCGATCGCCTCGGCGTGCGCCCGCGCGACGGCCAGGAACGGCGTGCCGTAGGGCACCTCGAACAGGGGCAGGCTCGCGGCGGCGCAGGCGTCGGCGAGGTCGGCGGGGATGCCGCTGCGATGCACCTCCGTGCCGAAGCCGAGCGCCACCACCCCGCGATCCACGAGCCGGTGCACGTAGGCGCGTACGCCTGCCGCGTCGTCGTCGGCGAACTGCGTGCCGGTCGTCAGCAGGGCCAGGTCGTCGGTGAGGAACGGGGTCGGATCCACGAGGTCGGAGTTGTGCACCCAGCGCAGCGGGTGATCGAGGGATCCCGTGGGCAGCGCCGATTCGTCGCCGACCAGGCGCAGGTGCAGGTCGCGCCGGCGCAGCAGCGTGCGGAGGGTGGGATCCTGGTCCACGGGTGCTCCTTCCGCGCCGGCATCGTCATGGCCGCACCGGCGAAATCGTGATCCAGATTGTACGCCACGGCGAATGCTCTCGAGCGGTCGCCTCCGTAGTCTCGACGCCATGACCACCATCGACGCGCAGGCTGACACCCTTCCCCTCGGCGGCCCCTCCCTTCCCCAGGAGCGCCGCCTCGTCACCGAGCTCCCCGGCCCGCGTTCGGCCGAGATCCTCGCCCGCAAGGCTTCGGCCGTGCCCGCCGGCGTGGGTCACACCGTGCCGGTCGCCGCGGTCGCAGCCGGTGGCGGCGTCGTCGTCGACGCCGATGGCAACTCGCTCATCGACCTGGGCTCCGGCATCGCCGTGACCACGGTCGGCAGTGCGCACCCGAAGGTCGCCGCGGCCATCGCCGCGCAGGCCGCGCAGTTCACGCACACCTGCTTCATGATCTCCCCGTACGAGTCCTACGTGGAGGTGGCCGAGGCCCTCAACCGCCTCACGCCCGGTGCCTTCGCCAAGAAGACCGCGCTGTTCAACTCGGGCGCCGAGGCCGTCGAGAACGCGATCAAGATCGCGCGCAAGCACACCGGTCGTCAGGCCGTCGTCGCCTTCGACCACGGCTACCACGGCCGCACCAACCTGACCATGGCGCTCACGGCCAAGGCCATGCCCTACAAGAGCGGCTTCGGCCCGTTCGCCCCCGAGGTGTACCGCGCGCAGGCCTCCTACCCGTTCCGTGACGGCCTCTCCGGCGCCGAGGCGGCGGCACGCACGATCCTGCAGCTCGAAAAGCAGATCGGCGCCGACAACCTCGCCGCAGTCATCATCGAGCCCATCCAGGGCGAGGGCGGTTTCATCGTCCCGGCCGACGGCTACCTGCCCGCGATCGTCGAGTGGTGCCGCGCGAACGGCGTCGTCTTCATCGCCGATGAGGTGCAGACCGGCTTCGGCCGCACCGGCGCGATGTTCGCCAGCGAGATCTTCGGCATCGAGCCCGACCTCATCACCACCGCCAAGGGTATCGCCGGCGGCATGCCGCTGGCGGCCGTGACCGGCCGTGCCGAGATCATGGACGCCTCGCACTCCGGCGGACTCGGCGGCACCTACGGCGGCAACCCGGTGGCGTGCGCTGCGGCACTCGCCGCGATCGACGCCTACGAGACCGAGGGCCTGCTGGAGCGCGCGGTCGAGATCGGCGCGCTGCTCAAGGACCGCCTCGCCGTCATCCAGGCCGCGGATCCGCGTCTGGGCGACATCCGCGGACACGGCGCGATGATCGCGGCCGAGTTCGTGGACCCGGCCACCGGCGCCCCGGATGCCGCGCTCACCGGTGCGGTCGCCAAGGCTGCGATCGCGCAGGGCGTCATCGTCCTCACCTGCGGCACGTTCGGCAACGTGATCCGCTTCCTCCCGCCGCTGACGATCGGCGACGACCTCCTGAACGAGGGTCTCGACGTCATCGCCGCCGCACTCGCGGCCTACCCCGCCGGGGCCTGATAAACGTCCGGGCGCGATCGGGATCGGGGGATGCTGGATCGCGCCCGGCAACTTTCTGCATGAAAACCGCAGGGGAACCTGCACAGCGCACCAGACGGTGCGAGACCGATGAAGGAGTCGAAATTGGCCGATATCACCCGTGACGTGCTCATCGTGGGAGCGGGCGCCGCTGGCACCACCGCCGCGAACGAATTGCGCAAGGCGGGCTTGTCGGTCGTGGTGCTGGAGGCCCGTGACCGGGTCGGCGGCCGGCTCTGGACCGACGTGATCGACGGCGCCATGCTCGAGATCGGCGGCCAGTGGGTCTCGCCCGACCAGGATGCGCTGATCGAGACCATCGACGAGCTGGGCCTGGAGACCTTCAGCCGGTACCGCGAGGGCGACAGCGTCTACGTCGGACCCGACGGCGCCCTGCACCGCTTCACGGGCGAGATGTTCCCGGTCGCCCCGGAGACCGAGAAGGTCATCGCCGAGATCACCGAGCGTCTCGACGCCATGGTCGCCGAGATCGACCCCGACCGCCCCTACGCGCACCCGAAGGCCGCCGAGTGGGACTCGATCACCTGGGATGCATGGCTGCGCGAGCAGAGCGACGACGACGAGGCCGTGCGCAACCTCGCGTTCGCGACCGGATCCGCGATGCTCACCAAGCCGACGCACGCGTTCTCGCTGCTGCAGTCGTTGCTGATGGCGGCATCCGCCGGCTCGTACTCGAACCTCGTCGACGCCGACTTCATCCTCGACAAGCGCGTCGTGGGCGGGCTGCAGCAGGTCCCGCAGCTGCTCGCCGAGCGCCTCGGCGATGATGTGCTGCTGAACCAGCCGGTGCGCACCCTCGAGTGGGACGAGCACGGCGTGACCGCGACCACCGACTCGCTCACCGTGCGCGCACGCTACGCGATCCTCGCGCACGCCCCGGTGCTCTACGACCGGATCTCCTTCGTGCCGTCGCTGCCGCGCCGCCAGCACCAGATGCACCAGCACCTGTCGATGGGCTTCGTGATCAAGGTGCACGCCGTCTACGACCGTCCGTTCTGGCGTGAGCAGGGCCTGTCAGCCACGGCGTTCAGCCCCTACGAGCTCGTGCACGAGGCGTACGACAACACCAACCACGGCGACGAGCGCGGCACCCTGGTCGGCTTCGTGAGCGACCAGAACGCCGACGACGTGTTCGAACTGAGCGCCGAGGAGCGCAAGGAGCGGATCCTGGAGTCCCTCGCGCACTACTACGGCCCCGAGGCGAAGAACACGGTCGTCTACTACGAGAGCGACTGGGGCTCCGAGGAGTGGACCCGCGGCGCCTACGCGGCGAGCTTCGACATGGGCGGTCTGCACCGCTACGGCAAGGACCTGCGCACGCCGGTCGGCCCCATCCACTTCGCCTGCTCCGACCTGGCCGGCGCCGGGTATCAGCACGTCGACGGCGCGATCCGCATGGGTCGCCTCGCCGCGTCGCAGATCCTCGACGCGGACCGCGGCGAGGAGGCCGGCGAGCTCATCGCCGCAGAGGCGGCCGAGGTCTGATGACCACCTCCATCGTCGTCGGCTACACGGCGACGGAGACCGGTTCCGACGCGCTGGCGCTGGGCGTGCGACTCGCCCGTGCCACGCGGCGGCACCTGCACGTGCTCATCGTCCTGCCCGGCCACGGCGAAACCGCCGGCGCGGAGCAGGACAGCCCGGCCCAGGGGCAGGCGGCACAGTGGCTCGACGAGGCGCAGGAGATGATCCCCGCGGACGTCGCGCACACGGCGCACGTGCGCGTGCACGACTCCTTCGCGGAGGGGCTCGTGCTGGCGAGCGAACAGCTCGAGGCTGCTCTGATCGTCGTCGGTGCGGCGAACGGGGCGACCATCGGTCTGCACCGGATGGGCAGTATCGCGCAGGCGCTGCTGCACTCCTCGCCGATCCCGGTGGCGCTGGCGCCGGCCGGCTTCGCGCACAGCGTCGACGTGCAGGCACCGATCTCGCGGATCACCGCCGCGATCGGCAATCGCCCCGGCGCCGACGCACTGCTGGAGACGGCGGTGGCGCTGTCCGGCGCGACCGGCGCGACGCTGCGACTCGTCTCGCTCGTCGCGTTCGACGTGCCGCGCGGGTTCGACCCGAACTCCATCCGCCTGGTGAGCGCGGCGCACGGTGACGACGTGCTCGCCCGTGCGGAGATGGAGCTGCCGCGGGGCGTGCGCGCCGAGCTCGAGCGGGCTCCGGGGGACACGGTCGAGGAGGCCGTGGCGCAGCTGGCATGGCTGCCGGGGGAGCTGATCCTGGTCGGATCCAGCCGGCTCGCGCAGCCGCGGAGGCTGTTCCTCGGCTCGACCGCGGCGAAGATGCTCGACATCATCCCCGTACCCATGATCGTCGTTCCGCGCACACGCCTGGACGACAGCGCAGACTCTGGGTCCTGACCGGACCCGCACCACCCGATTGCATGAGAATCGAAGCATCTGACAAGGAGGATCGTATGACCGATCTGGAGAAGACCCTGCTGGAGAGCGTGCCCACCGGGCTCTACATCGCCGGCGAGTGGATCGCCGCCGAGGGCGACAAGACCTTCGACGTGCGCGACCCCGCCACCAACGAGGTGGTGCGCACGATCGCCGACGCCTCGCCGGCCGACGGCATGCGGGCCCTCGACGCGGCCGTCGCCGCACAGGACTCGTGGGCCGCGACCCCGCCGCGCACCCGCAGCGACATCCTCCGCCGCGCGTTCGACCTCGTGCAGGCGCACAAGGAGGACCTGGCGCTGCTGATGACCGTCGAGATGGGCAAGCCGCTGGCCGAGGCCCGTGGCGAGGTCGTCTACGGCGGCGAGTTCCTGCGCTGGTTCAGCGAGGAGGCGGTGCGCATCTCCGGCCGCTACGGCTTGAACCCCGAGGGCACCGGCCGCATGGTCGTCTCGCAGCGTCCCGTGGGCCCGTCGTTCTTCGTCACGCCGTGGAACTTCCCGTTCGCGATGGCCACCCGCAAGATCGCGCCCGCGCTCGCCGCCGGCTGCACCGTGGTCATCAAGCCGCCGGCACTGACCCCGCTCACCACGATGTACTTCGTGAAGCTGCTCGAGGAGGCGGGCCTGCCGGCCGGCGTCGTGAACGTCGTTCAGACCTCGCGCTCGTCGGCCCTGTCGGCGCCGATCATCGCCGACCCGCGTCTGCGCAAGCTGTCCTTCACCGGATCCACCGAGGTCGGCCGCAAGCTCATCGCCCAGGCGGCGGAAGGCGTGCTGCGCGTGTCGATGGAGCTCGGCGGCAACGCCCCGTTCGTGGTCTTCGAGGATGCGGATCTGGACAAGGCCGTGGAGGGTGCCCTGGCGGCGAAGTTCCGCAACATCGGCCAGGCGTGCACTGCGGCGAACCGCTTCATCGTGCACCAGGACGTTGCGGACGAGTTCGCCCGCCGCATCACCGAGCGCGTGAACGCGATGAAGATCGGGCGCGGCACCGAGGACGGCGTCTCGATCGGCCCCCTGATCGACCACGACGCTGTGGCCAAGGCCCAGGAACTCGTCGGCGACGCCGTCGAGCGCGGCGCGACGCTGCTCTCCGGCGGCAAAGCGCTGGAGGGTGTCGGATCCTTCTACGAGCCCACCGTTCTCGCGAACGTGCAAGCCGGCAGCGAGATCCTCCGCGAGGAGATCTTCGGCCCGGTGCTCGCGATCGCGACCTTCGCCGACGAGGCCGAGGCCGTGCGCCTCGCGAACGACACCGAGTACGGCCTGGTCTCCTACGTGTTCACGCAGGACCTCGCGCGCGGACACCGGATGATCGACGCTCTCGAGACGGGCATGATGGGGCTGAACGTGGGCGTCGTCTCCAACGCGGCCGCTCCCTTCGGCGGAGTCAAGCAGTCCGGCGTGGGGCGCGAGGGCGGCTTCGAGGGCATTCACGAGTACCTCTCGACCAAGTACACGCTGATCCCGGTCGACTGAACGCCAGCATCGGCGGGCTCGGGTTCCGCACGGATCCCGAGCCCGCCGGGACACCCCACAATGATGTGACACCGAAAGGAACGACATGACCGATTACGCCGTCGTCAACCCGGCAACGGGCGAGACCGTCGCCACCTACGAGACCTTCACCGATGCGCAGATCGAGGATGCCGTCGCGCGTGCGCACGGCGCCGCTGCGGTCTGGGGGCGCACTCCCGTCGCCGAGCGCGCGGCCGTGATCCGCCGCATCGCCGAGGGGCACCGCGCCCACCGCGACGAGCTCGGCGCGATCATCACACGTGAGATGGGCAAGCCCCTCGCCGCTGCTGTCGGCGAGGTCGACTTCGCCGCCGACATCATCGAGTTCTACGCCGACAACGCCGAGAAGATCAACGCCGACCAGCCTCTGGACATCCTGGGCGACGGCACCGCGGTGATCCGCAAGGCTCCGCTCGGCGTGCTCTTCGGCATCATGCCGTGGAACTTCCCGGCCTATCAGGTCGCGCGATTCGCCGGCCCGAACCTCGCGGTCGGCAACACGATCGTGCTCAAGCACTCCGAGCAGTGCCCGGAGTCGTCGGCCCTGCTCGAGAAGATCTACGAGGAGGCCGGGCTCCCCGACGGCGGCTACGTCAACGTCTACGCATCGATCGAGCAGGCGGCCACCATCGTCGCCGACCCGCGCGTGCAGGGCGTGTCCGTGACCGGATCCGAGCGCGCCGGTGCGGCTGTCGCGGAGAACGCCGGCCGCAACCTGAAGAAGGTCGCGCTCGAGCTCGGCGGATCCGACCCGTTCATCCTGCTCTCCACCGACGACCTCGACGCGACCGTGCAGGCCGCCGTCGACGCGCGCCTGGACAACAACGGCCAGGCCTGCAACGGCGCCAAGCGATTCATCGTCGTCGACGGGCTCTACGACGCGTTCGTGGAGAAGGCCGTCGCCGCGCTGTCCGCGGTCACGCCGGGCGACCCGACCCAGGAGGACACCGTGCTGGGCCCGCTCGTCTCGGAGGCGGCCGCGGTCAACCTGCAGAATCAGGTCGACACCGCGGTGGCACAGGGAGCGACCCTGCTCACCGGCGGCACCCGCGACGGCGCGTTCTACACGCCGACGCTGCTCGCCGATGTCACGCCCGAGATGGACGTGTACCGCCAGGAGCTGTTCGGCCCCGCCGCCGTGGTCTATCGCGTCGCGGACGAGGACGCGGCGGTCGCGCTCGCGAACGACACCTCCTTCGGTCTCGGCTCGTACGTGTTCACCACCGACGACGCCCAGGCCGAGCGAGTGGCGAACGGCATCGACGCGGGCATGGTCTACGTCAACGTCGTGCTCGCCGACAGCCCGGAGCTGCCCTTCGGCGGCGTGAAGCGCAGCGGCACCTCGCGCGAACTCGGTCTGCTCGCTGCCGACGAGTTCGTGAACAAGAAGCTCGTCCGCGTGGCCTGATTCCGGCAGCTCGGATTCGTCCCGCCGCACTCAGCGGGAGAGAAGGGGCGGGCGTCGCATATCCTGCGGCGCCCGCCCCTTCGTCATGCCAGGGAACTCGGCGGGAGCGTCAGGATCCGCTCTGCGCGCGGGCGGCGAACACGGTCAGCGCTTCGGCGTAGCGCTCCGGATCCGCCCGCGTCTCGGCCGTCACGAGCAGCGCGGAGGAGCCGGCGATGCGAGTGAACTCGCCGCGGCACGGGATCTCGATCACCCGGACGAGCCCGGCCCTCCACGCCGGGATCAGGGTGTGGAGGGCGCGCCGCTCCGGGTGCTCGTGCAGCGGCGCGCGGTGTCCGGCGACGCGCTCCTGGACGCGACGCGAGACCCAGTCTGAGAAGGACGCGTCGAACGCCTCTGCGCCGAAGCGATCGCGCCACGTGGGGCCTCTCAGCTGCTCGAGCAGTGCGCGCCGCTCGTCCGAGCCCGGCGCGGTCGATTCGATCTTCGCGATCAGCGGCAACGGGTCCAGATCCGCGAGGTGGGTCAGGGCGCCGCGCCACAGCACGGACCACGCGTTCGACGATGCGGTCGCGTCCCTCGGGGAGCGGCGTGCCGTGGGCGGATCCGCCAGCGGAGGCGGCACATCGCCCGGCGGCCGCAGCCCGTAGACGTCACGCACCCAGAGCAGCTCGAGCAGGGCGTGCGGATCGTCCTCCACGCTGATCGACATGTCATGCGGCCAGGGGTTGCCGGGGATGGGGCGGGCGGAGCGCATGCCCTCAGGGTGCTCGTCGCGCCGGGCCGGGTCAAGCCCCCGCCCCGGCGCACCGGGTGGGGTCAGCCCGCCACAGGAAGGAGTCCGGAGAGCACCACGTCCACGATCCCTGCCGCGATGAGCTCGGCGTCTGGCACGGCGTCGAGGCCCTCGAACGCCGCGAGGAAGCCCCGGTGGAATGCGGCCCCGACCAGCAGTCGCGCGGCCGACTCCGTGTCGGCGTCCGCACGAAGGTGCCCGGCTTCACGCTCCGCATCGAGGTGGGCGCGCACGCCGTCGACCACGTGCGCGGGCCCGCTCCCATGCGCTGCGACACCCTCGCGATGCTCGGCGAGCAGCGCGGGCGAGCCGAAGATCGATGCGGCGATCGGGAACGTGCTGGTGAAGAACGCCATGAGGCTCACCACGAGCGCCGCGAGCCCCGCGGCCAGATCCCCGGGGTCGACCGGCAGGGGATCGAGCTGCGCGCGGGGCGTCCGCTCCTCGAGCACGCTGAGGAACAACTGCTGCTTGTCGGCGAAGTGCTTGTAGAGCATCGCCTCGGACAGGCCCGCCTGCGCGGCGATCAGTTTCGTCGTGGTGTTGGCGAGTCCGCGTTCGCGCATTACGAGGAGTGCGGCGTCGAGTATCCGCTCGCGGGACGACGCGTGAGGTGTGGCCGAAGGCATCCTCCGAGTATAGTGAGTGAGTAATTACTAACCTCTTGACTGAAGGAGAAGCGGATGCGTGTCGTCATCGTCGGAGCATCGGGTCGATCGGGCAGAGCCGCGGTCGCGCACGCCCTCGCCGCCGGGCTCGAGGTCGTCTCGGTCGTGCGCAGGCCCGCCTCGGCGCCGGAGGGGACGATTGTGGCGACCGCGGACGCGCGGGACGTCGCCGCGCTCACGACGGCCCTGCGCGGCGCCGATGCGGTGATCTCCACGATCGGGCACGTCCGCGCCGACGGCGATGTCGTGCTGCTGCAGGAGGGCATGGCGGCACTCCTCGCGGCGATGGAAGCCGCCGGGGTGTCCCGCGTGATCGCCGTCTCCGCATCCGGGGCCTACGTGGCCCACGACGACCCGCTCTCCCGCTTCGTCGCGAAGCCGATCCTCGAGCGCGTGCTGAAGGCGAACAACACCGACACCCGCGCCATGGATGCGGCCCTCGCCGCCAGCGCCACGGATTGGACGAGCCTGCGTCCCTCCCGGCTCATCCCCGGCGCGGGCGCCGCTGACTACCGTGTGGGCATCGATCGCACCGTGCGCTGGCACTACAGCACCCGTTTCGACACGGTCGGACGTGCCGCGGTGGATGCCCTGTCCCGTCCCGAGTGGATCCGGCACGCGGTCTACATCACCGAGTAGCGGGCGGCCCTGGGCAGGGATGGCCGGGCGTAGCCTCGAGATGTCCTGTTGCTTTCACGAGAGGCCGTCATGACTACCGTCGCCGAGAACATCGTCAGCACCCTCCGCGCGAACGGGGTGAAGCGCGTGTACGGGATCCCGGGGGACTCCCTGAACGGCTTCACCGACGCCCTGCGCAAGGACGGCGCCATCCGCTGGGTGCACGTTCGTCATGAGGAGACGGCCGCGTTCGCTGCGGCCGCGGAGGCCGCGCTCACCGGGGAACTGGCGGTCGCGGCCGGATCCTGCGGCCCGGGCAACCTGCATCTCATCAACGGGCTCTACGACGCCAACCGTTCGCGTGTGCCGGTGCTCGCGATCGCCGCGCACATCCCGACCAGCGAGATCGGCACCCAGTACTTCCAGGAGACCCATCCGCAGGAGCTGTTCCGCGAGTGCAGTGTCTACGTCGAGTATGTGTCGGATCCGGCCCAGATGCCGCGGTTGCTGCAGATCGCGATGCGTCAGGCGATCGAGAAGCGCGGGGTGGCGGTGCTCGTCATCCCCGGCGACATCGCGCTCGCGCCGGCCGAGGACGACCGCGTCACCGTGATCGAGCGCAGCCGGCCCGTGGTGGTCCCGAGCGGTGCGGAGCTCGAGCGCGCGGCGACCCTGCTGAATGCGGCGTCCAAGGTCACCATCCTCGCCGGCGCCGGAGCGGAGGGAGCACACGACGAGATCGTGGCGCTCGCGGATCGGCTCGCCGCGCCCGTCGTGCACGCCCTCCGCGGCAAGGAGTTCGTGGAGTACGACAACCCCTTCGACGTGGGCATGACCGGCCTGCTCGGCTTCGCGTCCGGCTACCGGGCGATGGACGGCGCCGACGCCCTGCTGATCCTCGGATCCGACTTCCCGTATCCGCAGTTCTACCCGGCGAACGCGACGACGATCCAGGTCGACATCCGCGGCGAGAACCTGGGGCGGCGCCATCCTCTGGATCTGGGTCTGGTCGGAGACGTCGGCGCGACCGCTGCGGCGCTGCTGCCGCGGCTCAAGGCCGACCGTCGGCGCACCCACCTCGACGATGCCACCGCGCACTACCGCAAGACGCGCGCCAAGCTCGACGAGCTCGCGGTGCCCTCGCGCGGCAAGGCGCCGATCCACCCGCAGTACCTGGCCCGGCTGCTCGACGAGGCCGCCGCGGACGACGCCGTGTTCACCGCCGATGTCGGCTCGCCCACGGTCTGGGCAGCGCGCTATCTGCACATGAACGGCCGGCGCCGGCTCATCGGATCCTTCAACCACGGATCCATGGCCAACGCCCTGCTGCACGGCATCGGCGCGCAGGCGACCGAGCCGGAGCGTCAGGTGGTGGCGCTCGCGGGCGACGGCGGGCTCACCATGATGCTCGGCGAACTGATCTCCCTCACCCAGAACCGGTTGCCGGTGAAGACGATCGTGGTGAACAACTCCTCGCTCAACTTCGTGGAGCTGGAGATGAAGGCGGCGGGGTTCGTGAACTACGGCACCGACCTGCGCAACCCCGACTTCGCGGCTGTTGCCGAGGCGATGGGCATCTTCGGGCGTCGCGTGGAGCGGAGTGAGGATCTTCCCGGCGCGCTCGCCGAGGTGCTCGCGCACGACGGGCCTGCGCTCCTCGACGTCGTGACGGAGCGGCAGGAACTGTCGATGCCGCCGGCCGTCAACGCCGAGCAGGTCAAGGGCTTCGCACTGTACGCGATTCGCACCGTGCTCTCCGGGCGCGGCGACGAACTGCTCGACCTGGCGAAGGCCAACTGGCGCCAGCTGTTCTGAGCGGCGCCGGATCCGATCCCGCGGCCTTGCGCCGGGATCGGATCCGGATCCGTCTCAGTCCTCGGCGAGCCGACGCACCTCCGCGGCCTCGGCATCGCGACCGAGGCCCTGCAGCACGTCGCCGAGCTCGAGGGCGGCGATCTGGCGCAGGGGCGGGATGTCCGCCGCCTGGTCGAGCACCGCGCGGTAGGCGGGGACGGCATCGGCTGAGCGCTCTGCGCCATTCAGCGCCCGCGCGGCGAGCAGCGCGGATCCACCCGCCGACGGCGCGTCGCCGGCGGCGGCGAACGCATCCGAAGCGGTGAGCGCCGCCGCGACGCCCTCGTCCACCCGCTCGGCCGACAGCAGCGCCCGCGCGCGGGAGTCGGTCACATCGGCGATCACCCAGGCCGCGTCGTTCGCCCGCGCGACGGCCTCGACCTCGTCGAACAGCGCGAAGGCGCGAGGATCCTGCTGCACGCCGTACGATTGGCCGAGGTTGTGCAGCACCTCGACCACGGCAGCTGGCGCATCCTCTGCGGTGCGGACGATCATCGCGGCCTCTTCGAGGGTCTGGACGGCCTGCTCCCGCTCGTCGTACTGGGCGAGGATCTGCGCGCGGTTCATCAGGGCGAGTGCCTGATCGGCGGGGTTCTCGGCCTCGCCGAACAGCTCGGCCGCATAGCCGAAGGCGCCGTACGCCTGCCCGCCCTCGCCCGCGGCTCGCAGCGACCGCGCCAGCATCAGCGCGGTCATCGCCCTGCTGCCCGCGGGGACCTCGTCCGCCTCCTCGAGCTGCAGCACCTCGCCGAACAGCTCCGCCGCCTCCTCCACGGCTCCGGAGTTCAGCATGCTGCGCGCCACGCGGTATTTCGCTCCTGCGATGTCGCCGTCGATCTGCTCCAGCAGGCGAGCGCCGACGCGATAGCGCGCGAGCGCCTGCTCCGGCTCCTCCGCGTCCTCCCAGAGCGCGCCGGCGAGCATCTGCGCCCCCGCGAAGCCCGGCCTGCTGCCCAGCTCCGCCAGGATGCGGCCGGCCTCGTCGGCGTCGGCCGCGCCTTCGGCGAACGCACCGCGTCCGCCGTGGACGCGCGCACGCATCTCGAGCGTGCGTGCACGCACGCCTCGGGTGATCGCCGCGTCGGCCAGCAGGGCGTCGATCCGAGCGAGCGCCTCGTCGCCGCGGTCCGCCCGCAGCAGCGCCATGGCCGCAGCGATCTCCGCGCCGTGCCCGAGGCGGGCGTCTCCCGCTTCTCGGAACAGGGTGGCCGCCTGTTCCGAGAGCGCGAGGGCCGCGGCCGGGTCGTCGCCGAGATCGAATGCCAGCGTCAGTGCGATGTCGCCGCGGGTCGCGGGCGGCAGCGCGCGGGGGCCGGACGGATCCGCGGACGCCGCGAGCAGGTCGGCGAGGGCCGCGTTGTCGGCCTCGGTCGCGGTGCCGAACAGAGCCAGCCCGAATCGCTCCTCGACGCCGGCCTGAGCATCGAGGCCGGCGGCGCGCAGGGACTGGATCCGGTCGGGCAGGAGCGCCGTCGCCTCGTCGATGCGCTCGAGGTTCACCAGCGCGGCGAGCCGCTGGCCGGTGAGCACCGCGCGGCGTTCGGCGTCGACGCGGTCGATCACGTGCGCCAGTGCGTCCAGCGTGTCCGCGGCCGCACCGTAGCCGGCGAGGTCGAGCACGCGACGGTACCAGCCCTCGTCGTCGGTCGGGGCGGCGTCGACCGGGGGCGCGGCGAACACATCGCTGCGGATCGGCACGTCGTAGCGCTCCGCGGCGGTCTGCCGGGCGAGGCGCAGGCGCTGCGCATGGTTATCGGTGCCGTCGCGCTCGTCGAAGCGCGCCCCGATCCGCTCGGCCGCGGCCCAGGCCGCCGCCGCGAGCCCGCCGGCGGACCACGACCCGCCGTCCGCGCCGTCGCGCACGCCGAAGAAGCGCTCGAGATCGGGGGAGTCGGCCCCGCGCACCGGCGTGGCTCCGTGGCCTGCCGCCGTGACTGCGTCGAGAGCCGTGCCGATCGCGGTGAGCATGCGGAAGTGGCCCTGTGCGTTGAGCGCGTCGTGGGCGAACCAGGGCAGATGCCGCTCGACGAGCGTGAGCGCGCGGGCCTCGTTGCCGCTCAGGGCGCAGAACCGGATGCTGTTCGCGATCGCCGTGAGCAGATCCGGGTTGTCCTTCGCCAGCCGGTAACTGCGCAGATGGGCCGCACGAGCCTGCTCGCCGCGGCCGAGGCGCAGGTACGGCAGCAGGGACACCGACAGCGCGTGCTCCGGCTCCTCGCCGCAGGAGAAGCCGCCCTCGAGCATCTCCCCGACGAGGCGGATCGCGTCCTCGTCGCGGTCCGTGTCGGCGAAGAACCCGGCGACCTGGCTCCGGCCGCAGGCATCGCAATGGCTGTGCGAGTCGCGCGGCGTGGCTTCCAGCTGCACGCGCAGCCGCTCCGCGTCGTCCATCCGCCCCGCCGCGTGCGCATCCTCGAACCGCGCCATCAGCACGCCGCTCATGCCGAGCCCTGCGGTGCGGTAGTGCGCCTCCATGTCGTCCAGCACCGCCGCGATCTGCTCCGGCGCGAAGGCGGGCGAGCTGCGCAGCGAGGAAGCCATCCACTTGAACTGCCACATCAGATCGGCCGCGCCGTTGTCGATGTCGGCGGGGAACCGGACCGGATCCGCGTCGTGGTGCGCGAGGCACCAGGCGAACGAGCTCAGCATCAGGTCGGTGAGCCCGCCCATGTTCGCAGAGGCGGTCTGCCGCATGCGGGCCTGGTACTCGAGCTGCTCGTCGCCGATCTCCTGCGCGAGCGCGACGGCCTCGGCGACAAGGGCGCGCTCCTGAGGTCCCCAGGGCGTGCGGTCGATCTCCTCGAGGAGACGGTCCAGCTGCTTCTTCGGTCCTGCCATGTCGTCCTCCGGGTGTGTGCGGCCCCGCGGTCTCCGCGAGGGAAGTGCTCCCGCCGTCGTGCGGGATCCTGGCCCCCGTCATCAGGACGGGGTGAGGGGATCGGGTTCGTCGGCCAATGGGGGCAGCTCGAGGCCGGTCACTCCGGCCGACAGCGCGACGAGATCGGACAGTGCGCCGGTCATCAGGGCCCGGTCGGCGTCGCCGAGCGGACGGTGCCCGGCGAGCAGCGCCTGGATGTACAGCAGCTGCACGGTGCGCGCGAACACCGCGTCGTCGGCGACCGCGCTCAGCGAGCGCACCACACGATTGCCCCAGTTCAGGCACAGCCGGGCCGTGAGGTCGTCGTTCCGGTCCTCGCCCACCGCGCCGTCGATGCGGTCCAGCACGCCGCCCCAGAGGGAGCCCGTGATGCCCTTGGTCCTGGTGCGGTCGATGCGCCGCAGGACGGCGGGGTCCGCGACGTACAGCGAGGGCAGCTCTGGCTGGTCGATGGTGCGCACCACGACGGCGCACCCGACGTCGGCCAGCACGGCGCCCGCACGATCCTCCAGCGCGACCGCGGCGGCCCTGTCGTCCAGCGGAGGCGGGTCCAGCCGGTCCAGTTCGCTCACGACGTCGACCCGCTCGACGGTGACCGCCGGAAACAGCTCCGGGAGGCGGCGGATCAGATCCGCGTCGTACAGATAGCCGCCGTTCACCAGGATCTGCTCGGCCCGGCTGATGCCGGCGACCTGGCGGAATTCGTCCACGGTCTCCGCGTAGCGGATCCGCTCGTAGCGTTCGACGAGGTCTCCGACGCTCAGCGTGCCGTGCGTCGTCTCCACGGTGAGCCAGCGCGTGATGAACCGGGCGAGCTCGTCGTCGTGCCGGATGAGCGACTTGAGCCCCACCTCGTGCACCGCGACGAACTGCGCGAGCCGGTGCGGTTCGCGCAGTCCCAGCTCCAGCACCCAGCGCCGCAGCGCCGCGCCGAGCTGCTCCCGCACGAGGGCGAGCGCCTCGTCGTCGACCAGCGACTCGCGGCTGGCCGTGGGGTTCAGGCCGTTGGAGTCGATCACGGCGCGCACGAAGAACGCCCAGTCCGGCAGCACGTCGTCCGCGCGCTCGGACAGCAGCATGCGGCCGAGGTACATCCGCGTCGCCTGCCGGGCGCCGGGCGGGGGAGCGAAGGGCAGCACATAGGCGACACCGCGCGTCCCGGTGGCGGGCTCGGTGAGCTCGATGATGTCGAGCGGAGCGGATCCGATGATCTCGCGGCCGTAGGCGGCCGTCGCGGCCGGATCCTGCCGCGGGTCGAGGAACGGCGCCTCGTGCGTGATCCGCACGTCGCCGCCGGGCAGCTCCAGCAGCACGGTCGTGGGCAGGAACTCGGCGAAGGTCGTGGCGAGCTCGCGCACGGCATCCGCGCGCAGCAGGTCGCCGGCGTCGAAGCGCGGCACCAGGTGCACGCTGGTTCCGATGGGCAGGTCCTCGTCGAGCTCGCGTACCCGGAATGTGCCGTCGGCGGATCCGATCCACTCGACCGCCCGACCGCCACGGGCGCTGCGGGAACGGATCACGATCTCGTCCGCCACCATGAAGCAACTGAGCAGCCCGATGCCGAACTGGCCCAGGTAGTCGCTGCGGGGCAGGTCGAAGATGTCGCGCTTGGAGCTGCGTCCGACCGTCGCGAGCAACTCGGCGACCTCGTCGGCGGTGAGGCCGACGCCGTCGTCGCTGAGCACGAACTCGCCGCCCTCGGCAGGGAGCGGACGGATCCGGATGGTGCCGCCGAGCCCGTCGACCTCGCGCCGCGCGGCGAGGGCGTCCCGGGCGTTCTGCAGCAGCTCGCGCAGGTAGACCCGGGGTCCGGAGTAGATGTGGCGGCTGAGCAGGTCCACGACGCCGCGCAGGTCCACCTGGAACTGCTGCGCGTCCGCGGGTGCCGGATCCTCCGCCGCCATCGACTCTCCCTCCGCGGGCGCCGATCCGTGGAGGCTCGTCGACCGCATGCCGAGCCTAACAAGCACCGCTCGGGGTCGACGGGCGTCCGCCGCGCGGGGGAGCCCGGTGCCCATGTGCCGCGCCCGGGATGCAGCCCCGGTTCGGAGGGCCGGTGCGGATGCCGTACACTGGACGAGCAGTTGTTGTCTGCATTCTTTCGCCGTGCCCGGGTCTCCCGGAACGCGGAGAAGATGCGGACAGAGATCCTCGGATCTCTAGGGCGGTAGCTCAATTGGCAGAGCAGCGGTCTCCAAAACCGCAGGTTGCAGGTTCGATTCCTGTCCGCCCTGCGCGTCGGCGCGCAGCCGGCACACGAAAGGTACTCCAGGATGGTTCAAGACGCATCGGGCGCCGTGGTTCCCACGGCGAACGGCGGCGCGAGCCGCGACAAGAAGCTGGGCTTCTTCGGTCGCATCGCGCTGTTCTTCCGTCAGGTGATCGCCGAGCTCCGCAAGGTGGTCACCCCCACGCGCAAGGAGCTCGTCAAGTACACCCTGGTCGTATTGGGCTTCGTGATCGTGATGATGGCCCTCGTGTACGGGCTCGACATGGCCTTCTCGTGGCTGACGACGCAAGTCTTCGGGGTTCCCGGGAAAACCGCGTGATCCCGCGGCCCGGTGGCAACTGACCCCGGGCCGAACCTGAAGGAGAGAAGAACCAGTGTCCGAACGCGAACGATACCTCGGAGACGACGTCGACTGGGCGACCGCCGCCGAGCAGTCCAGTGAGGACGACGAGGCCCAGGAGGGCGACGTGCTCGCCTCCGAGGAGCGCGCCGTCACCGCCGCCGAGCGGGTCGCCCTGCACATCGAGGGCGACGAGGACGACGTGGACGACGAAGACATCGAATTCGAAGATGACCCGGAGGCAGACGCGATCGTGAACGACGCTCTCAACCTGGACCAGGCGGCCGAGTCCGAGGCCGCCGCAGAGGTCCTCAACGACTCGGTGGCCGAAGAGGCCGCAGACCGCAAGGCCGCTGCTGCTGACGAGGTCACGCCGTACGACGGCCCCGACGTGAACGGCGAGGAGGACGCCCCCGTCCTCGACCCCGAGGAGGTCGCAGAGATCGACGCGGCCGCCGGTGTCGTGGACGCGGTCGAGTCCGAACTCGATCCTGCCGACGCAGCGAGCGCGCCGAGCGACGTCGACGAGGCCGATGCGGAGGAGGACCCGTACGAGGCCTTCCGCATGGACCTCCGGATGCTCCCCGGCAAGTGGTACGTGATCCACTCCTACGCCGGCTTCGAGCGCAAGGTGAAGGCCAACATCGAGCAGCGCAAGTCGACGCTCGAGGTCGAGGACGACATCTACCAGATCGAGGTCCCGATGGAGGACGTCGTCGAGATCAAGAACGGCCAGCGCAAGATGGTCACGCGCGTCCGGATCCCCGGCTACGTGCTCGTGCGCATGGAGCTCAACGAGGACACCTGGTCCGTCGTGCGGCACACGCCCGGCGTCACCGGCTTCGTCGGCAACGCGCACAACCCGACCCCGCTGCGCTTCGAAGAGGCGTTCAACATGCTGAAGTCCCTCGTCGAGGTCAAGGACGTCCCGACCGCCAAGGCCGTCGCAGCCAAGGGCGGCGTCGCCGTGGCCCGCCCGCTCGCGGCCGAGGTCGACTTCGAGATCGGCGAGACCATCACGATCAAGGAGGGCTCGTTCGCGGGCCTTCCCGGTTCGATCTCCGAGATCAAGCCGGAGAGCGGCAAGCTCACCGTGCTCGTCTCGCTGTTCGAGCGCGAGACCCCGGTCGAGCTGTCGTTCGACCAGGTCACCAAGATGATCTGACGCTTCCCCGGAAGCGCACGCGGAACGGCCGTCCCCTCGGGGGCGGCCGTTCTCGCTTCGTCATCGGCGTGGTCGCGGGCCCCATGTCGCGCCGGCGTCCCGACCCGGTGGCTGCCTGTGCGCGGACGCGCCCGGGATCCGGTAGACTTCTATGGTTTGTGCGCCGCCTCGTCGTGCGCGCGAACGCCACCGCGTTCCGGAGATGCCGGATCCGCGGGAGAGGGATGCCTCCGGCATCCGCTCGAGAAAGGAATCACTATGGCACCGAAGAAGAAGGTGACCGGCCTGATCAAGCTCCAGATCAACGCCGGCGCTGCCAACCCGGCGCCGCCGATCGGCCCCGCGCTCGGTCAGCATGGCGTCAACATCATGGAGTTCTGCAAGGCGTACAACGCGGCGACCGAGTCGCAGCGCGGCAACGTCATCCCCGTCGAGATCACCGTCTACGAGGACCGCAGCTTCACGTTCATCCTGAAGACCCCGCCGGCCGCCGAGCTGATCAAGAAGGCTGCGGGCGTGCAGAAGGGCTCTGCCACTCCGCACACCGTCAAGGTCGCGAAGATCACCGCCGAGCAGGTCCGTCAGATCGCCGAGCAGAAGCAGGCCGACCTGAACGCGAACGACATCGACGCCGCGTCCAAGATCATCGCCGGAACCGCCCGTTCCATGGGCATCACGGTCGAGGGCTGAGGGAGATAACAATGGCTACCAAGTCCAAGGCTTACAACGCTGCTGCCGCGAAGATCGAGGCAGACCGCTTCTACACTCCGACCGAGGCCGTGGTCCTCGCGAAGGAGACCGGCTCCGCGAAGTTCGACTCGACCGTCGAGGTCGCGCTGAAGCTCTCGGTCGACCCGCGCAAGGCGGACCAGATGGTGCGCGGCACCGTCATCCTCCCGCACGGCACCGGCAAGACCGCCCGCGTCATCGTCTTCGCGACGGGTCCGGCCGCTGAGGCCGCGATCGCCGCGGGTGCGGATGAGGTCGGCGGCGCCGAGCTCATCGAGAAGGTCGCCGGCGGCTGGACCAACTTCGACGCCGCGGTCTCCACCCCGGAGCTCATGGGCCAGGTCGGCCGTCTCGGCAAGGTGCTCGGCCCGCGTGGTCTGATGCCGAACCCGAAGACCGGCACCGTGACCCCGAACCCGGCCAAGGCCGTCGAGGAGATCAAGGGCGGAAAGATCGAGTTCCGCGTCGACAAGCACGCCAACGTGCACTTCGTCGTCGGCAAGGCATCGTTCTCGGCCGAGCAGCTCGACGAGAACATGAAGGCCGCGCTCGAGGAGATCGTTCGCCTCAAGCCGTCCAGCTCGAAGGGCCGCTACATCCAGAAGGGTGCGGTGTCGACCACGTTCGGCCCCGGCATCCCGCTGGACGTCAACGCCATCTGAGCCTGACGCTCATCACGAAGACCCTCGCCCCTCGGGGCGGGGGTCTTCTGCGTTGCTGATCGTTTCGCGGGTGGCGCTGACCGTCGCGGTCGCCGTTCAGCGCACCACCAGCGCGACGCACAGCAGCACCAGGGCGAGTCCCTGCAGCGTGGCCCGCAGGGGGATGATCGACTCCCACCGATCCTGCAGGGCCCGGACGTCGGTCGGCACGGTGCCTCCGAGTGCAGCAGCGGTGAGCGTCGTGTTGATCGGTTTCGCGATCGTGCCGAACAGCACGAGCCAGAGCAGCAGGGCCACGAGCGCGACGGTCGCGAGGGCGGCGGCGGCGAGGCTGCCCCAGAATGCCGAGAGCGCGGCGGTCGCCACCGTGAGCACCACGCCCGCGATGCCGACGCCCGGCAGCCGGCGATCCCCGTAGTAGTGCCCGCGGCCGACTACCTGCACGAGGGTCGTTTCATCGACCTCGGCGTAGACGGGACGCAGCACGACGGCGGCGAGCACGTCGGTGCCGAAGATGACGGCGATGGTCGTGATCGCACCGATGGCGGTGGCGATGATCGCAAGGGACATGGCTTCTCCTTCTTTGAGTTAGCGGTGCTAACAGTTAGCGATGCTAACATCGTGCCATGACCCCGTCAACGCCCCCGCGCGCCGATCCCGCGGAGCGCTCCCGTGCCATCGTCGACGCCGCCCGACGCGTCGCCGAGACGGAGGGGTGGTCGGCCGTGACCGTCCGGCGGCTGGCGGCCGAGATCGGCTTCAGCCAGCCGATCCTGTACCGCAACTTCCCCGGCGGGCGGGACGAGATCGTCGAGCAGGTGATGATCGAGGGGTTCGCCGCGATGGCGGACGAGCTTGCGGACCCAGTCGGCGAGGGCGACCGTCTCGCGCATGTGGTGCACACGTATCTTGCGTTCGCCCAAACGCATCCGGCGCTCTACGAGGCGATGTTCGAGGCACGCACCCGCATCGTCTTCGCGACTGTGCAGACCCCGGAGCCGTTGCGTGCGGCGTTCGGGGCGTTCCTCCGCGCGGTGTCGGCCGCGGGCATGGCCGAGCAGGAGGCCGTGGTGCGTGCGGAGCTGCTGTGGAGCACGCTCCACGGTGTGGCGAGGCTGGCGGCGTCGGAGAGGCTCGACCCTGCGCTGGAACAGGCGCGTCTCGGCGCGATCATCGCGCTGTTCGTGTCCTGACGCCTGAAGCGGCCCCGCTCAGAACGCCGCACCGCCCTGGGCCGCCCACCAGATGAGCAGCATGGTGGCGAGGAAGCCGCACACGTAGTTCAGCAGGAGGAAACGGCGCCATCCTCGGTTCGTCGCTTCCGATCCCTCGTCCGAGACCGAGCGGAACGGCCAGACGGCGCCGATGTACGGCAGCACGAGGACGGCCCCGAGCGGGCCCGGCCACGACGTGAAGAGCATGAGCGCGCCAGCGAGCGCCCACATCGCCGACGCGAAGCGCACGGTCCGCGTCGCGCCCAGCACGGTCGCGATCGAGGCGATCCCTGCCGCTCGGTCCGGGACGACGTCCTGCACCGCGCCGAACGCGTGGCTCGCGACGCCCCACGCGAAGAAGGCGAGTAACAGCACCACGAGCGCCGGCGTCGGTGTCGCGCGCGCCAGCACGAGCCCGTAGACGGCGGGAGAGACGAAGTGGAGGCTCGACGTCGCCGAGTCCAGGAAGGGGATCTCCTTGAACCGCAGCCCTGGCGCGGAATAGGCGATCACGGCGAACAGGCTGATCGCCAGCACGAGCCAGGACACCGGATCCCCGATCGCGACGAGGAAGACGATGAACGGCACCGGGAGCAGCAGTGACCATGCCATCACCACGCGGTGCAGAGTCGGAGAGAGCACGGCGCCCTCCGCACCGCCCTTGCGCGGGTTCGCGAGGTCCGACGCGTGGTCGAAGACGTCGTTGATGCCATACATCGTGAGGTTGTACGGCACGAGGAAGAACAGCGTGCCGATCGCGAGGGTAGCGTCCACGCGGCCGGTCGTCAGGATGTAGGCGGCCGCGAAACCGAAGGCGGTGTTGATCCAGCTCAGCGGGCGCGAGGTCAGCAGCAGATCGAGTGGCAGGGATCGTGCTGTGGTCATGCTCATCGTGGTCGGTCCTCAGGGGTGCGGGCGTCGGGATCCGGTTCAGCCCTCTGCAGCCGCTCCTCGGGTGACGAGCGGCGCAGGTTCCACGCGGCCGAGCCGAGCAGAGCGGCCGCGATGGGATACGCGAGGTCCTCGATCGGGGCCAGGCCGATCCTGATCCCGCTGATCAGGCGCGGCGCGTACGTGAACAGGCCTGCGGCGATCATGAGCGAATCGAAGACGGCGGTGAGCAAGACGAGGCCGAAGGTCGCGAGGACGAGCGCCGCGCCGTGACCTGCAGGCGCCCGACGCCAGGTGAGCCACTGCATCACGATGCAGGGGACGAGGAAGGTCGCGTCGACCATCAGATACGTGCCGTTCATCGACGGTGCTCCTCGCGTGCACGCAGGATCCGCAGTGCGCCCGTGTAGAGCACCATGGTCAGCTGTATCAGGAACACGAGGAACACCGGCTCCTCGATCGGCAGATGAGGCAGGAGCAGGACGCCGGTGGAGAGCGGGTTGGTCTCACGCGTGAATATGCCGGTCGCGATCCCGACGACATCCCAGAGCAGCAGCACGCCGGCGCCTGCGGCCAGGATGAGCAGCGCTCGCCTCGGCTCCGCCCAGAGGAACAGTCGCCAGCGCCGATCGATGACGCCGACGCCGGCGATCGACACCAGCAGCAGCGCGAGATGGAGGAAGCCCATCACGTCTCCGCCGGCACGGGCAGCGGTCCGCTCGTGCGATCGTCGCGGAACGCCTTCAGCACGAGCTCTGCACTGATGAGGCACATGGGCAGACCGATCCCCGGCAGCGTCGTCGCGCCCGCGTAGAACAGTCCGCGGGTCGTGCGGGAACGCGTGCGACCCCGTAGGAAGGCACTCTGCCGCAGCGTGTGCGCGGGGCCGAGCGCCGACCCGCGGTAGGAGTGCAGGTCGCGGGCGAAGTCGGCAGGACCCACGGTGCGCCGTACGACGATGCGCTCCGCGAGATCGGGCGCGCCCGCGTGCGCCGCGAGCTCGGAGATCGCCCGATCGGCGATGCGTTCCACCGCGGCGGCGCCGCGGCCGTCGAGACCTCCCGCACCGATCGCCGGATCCGCGGGCACGGGGACGAGCAGGAACAGGTTCTCGTCACCCTGCGGCGCGACCGTGTCGTCGGTGGCGCTGGGCATGCACGCGTAGAACGACGCCGGTTCCGGCACCCGCGGGGCGGATCCGAAGATCGCGTCGAAGTTCGCGTCCCAGTCCTCGGTGAAGAACAGGTTGTGGTGGGCGAGCCCCGGCAGGAGTCCGCGGACGCCCAGCATCGCGAGCACCGCGCCGGTTCCGGGGTTCATCCGCCGCCAGCGCCGGGGCGAGCGTTCGCGGGCCGCCGAGGGCAGCAGCGCCGTGTCGCTGTGGTGCATGTCGACCGTGCTCACGACGCGATCGAACGGCTCCTCCCGGACGACGCCGTCCGTGGCCACGGCGATGCCGTGCACGGCTCCGCGTTCGATCAGGATCCGGCGCACCTGTGCACCGGTGTGCAGCCGGGCCCCGGCGGCGCGCGCTCGCCGCGCGAACGCGTCGATGACCGTGGTGAAGCCGCCCTGCGGGTACTGCACGCCGTCCTCCAGATCGAACGTGCTCATCAGATGGAACAGCGCGGGGGCGATCGAGGGCGCCCCGCCGAGGAAGACCGCGGGATACTGCAGGATCTGTCGCAGCCTCCGGTCCGAGAAGGAGGACTCGACCATGCTCTGCAACGAGGTGCCCAGCAGCGTGGCCAGACGCGGCAGCTCGCCGACGTCGCTCCCAGGGAGGAACGCCCGCGGGTGCGAGAAATCGGTGTACAAGAAGCGGTCGGTGGCGATGCGGGCGGTGCGCGCCGCGGAGTCGAGATGGCGGGCGAGGGCGGCCCCGGCGCCGGGCTCGAGTGATTCGAACAGGGCGAGTGAGCGGTCGCGGGCGGAGTGCATGTCGAGCGGAGCCTCGTCGTTGGAGAACACCCGGTAGGCGGGATCGAGGCGGATGAGATCGAGCTCCTTCTGGGCGCTCGTGCCCAGAAGGCGGAAGCAGTGGTCGAACACCTCGGGCATGAGGTACCACGAGGGGCCCGTGTCGAACCGGAAACCCTCCCTCTCCCAGCTCCCCGCACGTCCGCCGAGTCGGTCGGACTGCTCGAAGAGGGATACGTCGTGGCCGTCCGTGGCGAGCAGCGCCGCCGCCGCGAGGCCGGAGATCCCCCCGCCGAGAATCGCGACGCGGCTCACCGGGCGCCCCCGCCGCGGAGCATCGCGCGGCCGAACAGGGCGGCCTTGCGCGAGCCGGGTACGCGGATCCGTCGGACGACCAGTTCCTGCGCGGGCGTGCGCCGCAGCCGGGTGGAGAGATCCGCATAGAGCAGGTGCGCGGCCGCCACTGCCCGGCGCGAGGACGAAGGCAGCTCGCCGATCACGGCGTCGGCGATCGAGAGATCCGCGTCCACCCGATCCAGGATGCTGTCGCGCTGCGCGTCAGTGAACGAGTGCGGGTCGACGCCGGGGAAGTAGGCGCGTCCGAGCGCGTCGACATCCTCGCCGAGGTCGCGGAGGAAGTTCACCCGCTGGAACGCCGATCCGAGGGCGATCGCTCCTCGATCCCAGCGCGCATCGCGCACAGAATCCGGCTCCAGCCCGCGGCGGAACGAAGCCAGGCACATGAGTCCGACCACTTCGGCGGATCCGTACACGTACTCGTCGAGCTCGCGCTCGTGCGTGAAGACGACGGGGGTGAGATCGCGCCGCATCGATGCGAAGAACGGGCGGGTCAGGTCGGTGCCGATCCCGGTCGCGCGTGCGGTGGCGGCGAACGCGTGCACGACGAGGTTCGCGCTGTATCCGGCGCGCAGTGCGGTCTCGAGCTCGCGTTCGAGCCCGTCCAGCACCGCACGGCACTGCGCAGCGGAGAGCCCGGCACCGGCGGCGCAGCCGTCGACGATCTCGTCGGCGACCCGCACCAGCGCGTAGATCGCGGCGAGGTCCGCGCGCACGACGGGTGAGCACAGCCGGCTCGCGAGCCGGAAGGACGTGGAGTAGCTCACCAGGATCTGGGCCGATCCGCGCGCGGCGGCTCGATCGTAGAGGGCCAGCCCCGTGTCTGCGGTCATCGGCGGCGCTCCGTCGCGCCGACGATCAGGTGCTCCAGGTCGTCCCTCAGGCGTGTGGGAAGGTCGGTGAGCAGCATCGATGCGCGCGCCTCGACGACGAGGCTCGAGATCACCGCTTCGGTGCGGGCGAGCCCGCCCGAGCACTCGATCGCGGTGCGGATCGCGGCCGCACCCCGCTCATCGAGCTCGGGATCGCCGAAGAGATCCGCCACGGCCCGCAATGCCGGATGGGTTCGCGAGTGCGCGATGAGCAGGGTCAGCTTGCCCTCCCGGAGGTCGGAGAGGACGGACTTGCCGGTCTGGCGAGGGTCGCCGAAGACTCCGAGCACATCGTCGCGTGCCTGGAAGGCCAGGCCGATGGTCGTGCCGATGAAGCCGAGCGCCTCCACGGTGGCGGCCGGGGCACCGCCCAGCAGCGCTCCGATCCGCAGGGGTGCGCTGAACGAGTAGCGGGCGGTCTTGTGCTCCATGGTGCGCAGGATCGCCGCCTCGCCCGCCTCGCCCCGGATGCCGAGCCGGATGTCCGCATGCTCGCCGACCGCAGCGGCGTCGATCGCATCGGCCAGGATGCTCGGGAGCGCACCGCGCGGCGCTGCGGAGGCCTCGAGGCCGGCGATGAGACGGTGCGCGGCGGACAGGAGCAGATCCCCCGCCAGGATCGCGCAGCTCTGGCCGTATCGGAGAGCGGTCGCCTCGTCGGCGCCGTCGGCGAGGGCCGCATCACGGCGCAGCRCGATCAGGTTGGGTCCGCCGCGGCGCACGAGGTCGCGGTCGATGACGTCGTCGTGCAGCAGGAACGCCAGATGGAGCAGTTCGACGGCGGCCGCGGCGCGGATCGCGTCGTCGGAGGGCTCGTCGGCGAAGGCGCGATACGCGGCGAGCACGAGCCGTGGGCGCAACATCTTGCCGCCCTGTGCGCCGCGGCGGGCCTCACCCCACACCGTGTCGAAACCTTCGATTGCGCCGATGCGCTCGGCAACGTCGTGGAAGCACTCGTCGACGACGGCGCCGACGTCGGCGAGCACGTCCGCCGAGAGCATGCGGTCGCTCACGATGCCAGCTCCTCGAGCCCTCTGCCTCCGCCGAGGAACGGGAGCAGCTCGGCCTGGAGGACGAGCCAGGGGCTGAACGCCCACGGGGTGCGGCGCACGGACGCGGCGAGATCGTCAGGGTCGACCCAGCGGTGCTCGATCACCTCGTCGGGGTGCGCGCGGGGCGGCTGCGTGGTCGTCGCGATGTACACCGGGCAGATCTCGTTCTCGACGATGCCGGACGCGTCCGTCGCGCGATAGCGGAAGAACGGCAGCACCGGTTCCACGGAGTCCAGGTGCAGTCCGAGTTCGTGCTCGGCTCGTCTGCGCACGGCATCCACGAGCCCCTCCTCCGGGGCGGGGTGTCCGCAGAACGAGTTAGTCCAGACGCCCGGCCAGGCGGTTTTCGTCAGCGCGCGGCGGGTGACGAGCAGGCGCCCTCGCGTGTCGAACACGTGGCAGGAGAAGGCGAGGTGGAGCCGGGTGGCGGCACCGTGGATGCTGCTCTTCGGCGCGACGCCGATCCGGGTGCCGTCGGCGTTCAGGAGCACGACCATGTCGGCGTCAGGGATCACGATCATCCTTTTGCTAACTAAGAAACTAACTAACCAAGTTAGCGGTAACTCTATGGCATAGAGTCCTCCCGTGGAAGTCCCCGAATCCGAACCCCGCCTCGATCGAGCGATGATCGATCCTCGGCTCATCGATCCCGCCGCGGAGCTCGTGCGGCGCGACCACCTGGCGGACGGGGAGGTCGACGAGATCGTCGAGCTGATGGCGGCGCTGCGCGCGTGGCACGGCGCGGCCGAGCGCATGAGCGCGGCCTCCCGGCGGTACATGAACCTCAATCAGAACGACATGCGCGCCGTGCGCTTTCTCATTACGGTGGAGAACGCCGGGCAGGTGGCGACCGCCCGCGCAGTGGCCGACCATCTCGGGGTCAGCACCGCGGCCACGACGAAGATGCTCGATCGACTGGAGCGCGGCGGGCACATCATCCGGCGGCCGCATCCAGCCGACCGGCGATCGATCGTGCTGCAGGTCACCCCTGCGACGCGTCAGGCGGCCCGGGAGGGGGTCGGGCGTCTGCATGCGCGGCGCTTCGACGTCGCTGCCCGGATGTCGTCAGCCGACCGCCGCGTCGTCACCGGCTTCCTGCGTGATCTCGCCGCCACGGAGGGGGAGACCACGGGCGGCGAGGAGTAGCGCCCGGACGTCGCCGTCGCCGACATGTCCCGCGGCCCGACGCGGATCAGCGCTCAGCCGAGGAAGACCGGCAGCACCAGGCTGACCCCCATCACCACCAGCAGCGCGGCGATCACGGTGTCCAGGATCCGCCAGGCGCGCGGCGTGCGCAGCCATCGGCCGAGATGGCGCGCGCCGAAGCCGAGCGCGAAGAACCAGGTGACGCTCGCGATGATGGCGCCGGCCGCGAACAGCCACCGGCCATCGCCGTGCGTTGCGGCGATGGATCCGATGAGCAGCACCGTGTCGAGGTACACGTTGGGATTCAGCCAGGTGAAGGCGAGCGTCGCCAGGATCACGGGCGCGAGCGGGGCCGTGCGGGCCAGGGTGGTGGTGCCGCCGGATCCGTTCTCCGGAGATGCCGCGGAGGTGACGCGGGCATCCGAGGCGACAGCGGTGGCAGGCTCGGCGAGCAGTGCTTCGCCGCCGGCCCTCCACGCACGGCGGGCCGCCAGCACACCGTACACCACGAGCGAGATCGCCCCGGCCCAGCGCGCGACCACGATGAGCCAGGGCAGGGTCTTCACGAGGTAGCCGAGCCCTGCGGTGCCCGCCAGCACGAGGGCCGCATCGGAGGCCGCGCAGATCAGTACGACGGGCAGCACGTGCTCGCGGCGCAGTCCCTGGTGCAGCACGTACACGTTCTGTGCGCCGACGGCGATGATGAGCGAGAACATGAGACCGAGGCCGGAGAGCAGGATGAGCACGGATCGAGAGTATGGCCGGGATCCGATTCAGCACCAGTGAAGATTCCTTAAGTCAGATTAGAATCGCTCATGTGCAGGTGGACCCGGAATCCGCGCGGACGGTGGCCGCGGTGCTCGACGAGGGAAGCTTCGAGGCGGCAGCCCGTCGGCTGCTGCTGACGCCCTCGGCGGTGAGCCAGCGGATCAAGACCCTGGAGCAGCAGCTCGGCCGGATCCTGCTGGTGCGCAGCAAGCCCGTGAGAGCCACCGAGGCGGGGGAGGCCGTCGCCCGGTTCGGCCGTCAGATCGCTCTCCTCGAGCGCGATGCGATCGCCGGCTTCGGCCTGTCCGCGGAGGGGGAGGGCGCGCGCATCAGGATCCCGCTCGCGGTCAACGCCGACTCGATGGCGACCTGGTTCCTGGCCCCGCTCGCCCGGCTCGCCGAGCGCTACGACGTCGAGTTCGACCTGCATCGCGACGATCAGAACTTCACCGCACGGCTGCTCGAATCGGGCACCGTGATGGCGGCGGTGACGAGCGAGTCGGAGCCGGTCGGCGGGTGCAGGGCCGAGGCGCTCGGCGCGCTGCACTACGTGGCCGCGGCGTCTCCGGGCTTCGCTCGACGCTGGTTCCCTGACGGCGTGACCGCCGAGTCGCTCGCACACGCGCCGTTCGTCGACTTCGACCGGCGCGACCTGCTGCAGCAGGACTGGCTGCGTGAACGCGGTGTCGACCCGTGGCCGGTTCCACGGCACCATGTGCCGGCCTCTGCGGACTTCTCGGTCGCCGTGGAGCTCGGGCTGGGCTGGGCCCTGCTACCGGTCCCGCATGCGCAGGCGGGCCTCGCGGACGGGCGCCTGGTGCGGCTCGATGACGAGGAGTTCTCCTCGCCGCTGTTCTGGCAGCAGTGGAACCTGCGCTCCGAGCTTCTGGACGCGATCGCGGCGGAGATCCGCGCGGAAGCCGATCGCGTGCTGCGCTGACGGCGAGCTGCTCGCGGTTTCTCACGGATCCGTGGCGCAGCGTCGACGGCGCGCCCTAGGGTCGAGTCATGGCATCCGAGCGCATCAGGCTGACCGTACCCGGACCCGACGGCGACCGGACCCTGGACCTGTCCAGCCCGAATCGCGCGGTCTGGCCGGCTGCGGAGGGCGGCCCGATCACGAAGGGCGAGCTCGCCGACTATGTGCAGACGGTGTCGACGCCGTTCCTCACCTCGACCGGCAACAGGCCCGTCTCGCTCGAGCGGTACCGGGACGGCATCGACGGCGAGAGCTTCTTCTCGAAGAACCCGCCCAAGGGCACGCCCGACTTCGTGCAGAGCGTGATGTGCACGTACAACAGCGGACGCAAGCATCCGCAGATCGTGCTCACCGAGACCGCCGCGATCGTCTGGGCGGTGCAGATGAACACCGTCGTGTTCCATCCCTGGGCCTCGCTCGCGTCGGACACCGACAATCCGGTGGAGCTGCGCATCGACCTCGATCCGCAGCCGGGCACGGGCATCGCCGAAGCGATCCCCGCGGCGCATGAGCTGCGCGCCGTGCTCCGTGAGGCAGGACTGGAGGCGTTCATCAAGACCAGCGGCAACCGCGGGCTGCACGTCTTCTGCCCGATCGTGCCGGAATGGGAGTTCCTCACGGTGCGACACGCGGTGATCGCCGCGGGCCGCGAACTGGAGCGGCGGTTGCCCGATCGCGTCACCACGGCGTGGTGGAAGGAAGAGCGCGGGGAGCGCATCTTCGTCGACTTCAACCAGGCCAATCGCGACCGCACGATGGCCGGCGCCTACAGCCCGCGTGCGCTGCCGGCTGCGACGGTCTCGACGCCGATCGAGTGGGACGAGCTGGACGACGTGGATCCTACCCGGTTCACGGTCCGCACCGTGCCGCAGCGTCTTGCCGATCTCGGGGACCCCTGGGCGCGCATGCAGGAGAGCCCCGGACGCATCGACACGCTGCTGAGCTGGTGGGATCGCGACGTGGAGAACGGTCTCGGCGAGATGCCGTTCCCGCCGGAGTTCCCCAAGATGCCCGGGGAGCCCCCGCGCGTGCAGCCCTCGAAGAAGGTCGCCGCGAACTGGGACGAGAACGGCGAGCGCGTCGGGGAGTGAGCCCCGTCGTCAGTCGATGACGTCGGCGAGGTCGTAGCCGGCCACGGTCTCCAGCTGCTCATAGCTGCAGGAGCGCGCATCCCGGTCGTCGCGCCAGCGTTCGAACTGCACGGTGTGCCGGAACCGCCAGCCCTCCAGCTGGTCGTAGCGCACCTCGAGCACGCGCTCCGGACGCAGCCGCACGAACGAGGTGTCCTTCGCGCCGCTGAACCGCGAGCGCTCGCCGTCGCCCGTCAGGGCGGCGCCGGATTCGTCGCGCTCCACGAGGGGCGCGAGGTCCTCGACGAGCTGCTGGCGCATCGCGTCGCTCCACGCGGCGACGCCGCCGACCTGGCGCAGCACGCCGTCGTCGCCGTACAGACCCACGAGCAGGGATCCGACTCCGGATCCGCTCTTGTGGATCCGGTAGCCGAGCGCGACGACGTCGGCGGTGCGGGCGTGCTTGACCTTGATCAGGGTGCGCTTGTTGGGCGCGTAGGGCTGATCCAGCGGCTTGGCGACGATGCCGTCGAGGCCGGCGCCTTCGAACTCGGCGAGCCAGCGCCGGGCGGTGCCGGGATCCGTCGTCGTGCGGGTCAGGTGCAGGGGATGGGGCACTTCGGCGAACAGGCGCTCGAGCCGTGCGCGGCGCTCGCCGAACGGCAGGGCCTGCAGGTCGTCATCGCCCTCCGCGAGCAGGTCGAACGCGATGAACATCGCAGGGGTCTCCGCCGAGAGCTTCTGCACCCGTGAGGCGGCGGGGTGGATGCGCTGGCTCAGAGCCTCCCAGTCCAGGCGCTGCGATCCCGCAGGTCCGGTGGCGACCACGATCTCGCCATCGAGTAGGCACGGACCCGGCAGCAGCCGCGGGATCGCCTCGACGAGCTCCGGGAAGTAGCGGGTCAGCGGCTTCGCCCCGCGAGAGCCGATCTCGACGTTCTCGCCGTTCCACGACACGAGTCCGCGGAAGCCGTCCCACTTCGGCTCGTACAGCAGGCCGTCGGGGAACTTCGCCGGATCCGGCACAGCGGCGGCGGCCTTCGCGAGCATCGGTGCGGGGATCTCGTAGCGCATGGATCCCATCCTGCCGCCCGACGGCCCTCCATGGCCATCGTCAGCCCGCCGGCATGGATCCGAACAGGTCTCCCAGATCGACGCGCTCGCCGGCGTCGGCCAGCGCGGTGCGGGCGGCGTGCCAGCCCGCCATGAAGTTCACTCCGGGCCCTGGCGGTGTCGCGGCCGAGGCGAGGTAGACGCCCGGCATCGGCGTGCGCCACGGCGCGGGGGAGAGTACGGGGCGCACCACGGCCTGGCGCATCGTGAACGCGCCGCCGAAGATGTCGCCGCCGATCTCGGCCGGGTTGAGATGCGCGCGCTGGCGCGGAGTGACCGCGTGGGTGGCGAGGATGCGGTCGCGGAAGCCGGGGGCGTATCGCTCGATCTGCCGCACGACCAACTCGGTCGCGTCGACGTCGGAGTTCGCAGGGGCGTGGATGTAGGCCCACAGCACCTGCTTGCCGGCCGGGGCCCTGGTGTCGTCCAGTACCGAGTGCTGCGCGACGAGCGCGTACGGCCGCTCGGAGACGCGCCCCTGGGCGACGGCATTCTCGCTCGCCCACACCTGAGCGCGGGTTCCGCCGACGTGCACGGTCGGGGCGAGGGCGACCTCGGGATTGGCCCACGGCACCGGCCCGTCGAGGGCGAAGTCCACTTTCGCCGCCGCCGCGCCGTAGCGGTACGCGCGCACCGCCCTCGCGTAGTGCGGCGGCACGTCGCACAGCGTGAGGGCCAGCCGTGGCGACGTGTTCAGCAGCAGCAGATCGCCGCGGTGCGGATCCCCCCAGTCCAGTGCGGAGAGGTCGACCACGCGCGTGCCGGTGCGGATCGTGCCGCCGTGCGCACGCAGATCCTCGGCGAGCACGTCGGCGATCCGCTGCGCACCCCCGCGCGGATACGCCCAGCCGCCGGCGTGCGCCTGGGCCATGAGCAGCAGGCCCGCCGCGGCGCCGCTCAGCGCCGGCAGAGCGGTGTTGGCGTGTGCGACCACGCCGGCCACGAGCGCCGCCGCCTCCGGGGTGCGGAAGGTGCGCGTCGCCATTGCGGAGCCCTGCTCGAGCGCGCGCAGCCCGTAGCGCACCGCGGTGACCGGGTCGCGGGGCAACCGCAGCAGCGAGCCGCCGGTGAAGTCCAGCACACCCTCGATGTGCGAGCTCAGCGGACGCAGCATTGCGCGCCAGGCGCGGGCGTCGGGGCCGAGCCCATCGGCCGTGCGCTCCAGGTCGTGCCAGCCGATCCCCGCCCGCCCGCCGTCGAGGGGATGCGCATATGCCGCTTCGGGAATGATCCAGTCGATCCGGTCGCGGCCGAAGGCGCGCAGGAACGGGGAGGAGTATGCGGCGGGATGCACCGCCGAGCAGACGTCGTGCACGAAGCCGGGCAGGGTGACCTCGGCGCTGCGCACCCCGCCGCCGATCGTCGCGCCGGCCTCGACCACCTCGACGACGTAGCCGGCCCGGGCGAGCGAGACGGCCGCGGCGAGCCCGTTCGGCCCGCTTCCGATGACGGTGGCGCGGGGCATGCCGCCAGTCTTTCACGCACGCAGGTCGCGCAGAGCAGAACGTGGGATGCTTGGAGCAATATGAATGAAGTCCAGGGTCCCACCCCTACTGGCACCTCCCGTCCTTACAAGTCCCTCGCGGACGCCCTGCGCGCGCACCGCATGTACTCCGCGAACTACGACTTCATCCGTGCGATCGTGGAAGCGGTCGGCATCAGCAGCCTCATCGATCGCGGCCGCTACATCGAGGCGATCCGCCTCGGCGAGGGCGCGGCCCTGCACATCGGGCGCACCTACACCAACGGCTTCGCCGAGGGCGAGCAGGTCGTCGTGGCCGGACGTGTGCTTCCCCTCGCTCCGAGCGAGGGCAGGGCGCCGTACTTCTACGTCACCCACCCCAGCGAGCTGCTCGGTGGACCGGCCGGCGTCTCGCGCCCGGCGCGCTCCGCGGGCACCCGCACCCCGGCGAAGCCGAAGCCGGAGCCGCGCGCCCCGAAGGCGACTGCGCGCGAAGATCGCGACTACGGCATCTGCGACGTCTGCTTCATGGTGAAGACGCCTTCCGGAGGCTGCGGCTGCGACTGAGTCGCAGCGCGGGCCGTGCGTCTGGGACGAGCGGCCCGCTCGTCAGGCGAAAGCGCTCACCCCGGTGATGTCGCGGCCGATCAGCAGGGCCTGCACGCTCTCGGTGCCCTCATAGGTGTGGATCGCTTCGATGTCGGCCATGTGCTGCATGACGCCGTTCTCGAGCAGGATCCCATTGCCGCCGAGCAGATCGCGCGCCGTCGACGCGATACGTCGTGCGGCACGGGTGTTGTGGAACTTCGCCAGGGACGCCTGCGTGGGGCGGAGCGTGCCGGCCTCGTCCATGTCCGCCATGCGGCGGCAGTACAGCTGCATCGAGGTGAGCTCCTCAAGCATGTGCGTGAGCCGCTCCTGGACCATCTGGAACTTCGCGAGCGGCTTGCCGAACTGCACCCGGGTCTTCGCGTAAGCGAGGGCGGCCTCGTAGCAGGCGGTGGCGTGCCCGAGCGCCGACCAGGCGACGCCGGAACGCGTGGCGTACAGCACGATCGAGGCGTCCTTGAAGCTGCGCGTGCCGGGCAGCACCGCGTCCAGCGGCACGCGCACGTCGTCCAGGCGGATGTGCGCCTGGTGGATGCCGCGCAGCGACACCTTGCCCGTGATGACCGAGCCGAGGTATCCGGGGCGCTCCTGCTCGACGACGAAGCACCGCACGGATCCGTGCTCGGCCGCGCCCTCGTCGTCGATGCGCGCCCAGACGAAGGTGATGCCGCCGGAGGCGCCGTTGCCGATCCATTTCTTCGCGCCGCGCAGGACCCACGCGTCGCCGTCGCGCCGCGCGACGGTCTCGAGCGAGACGGAATCGGATCCGTGATCGGGCTCGGTGAGCGCGAAGGATCCGAGCACGGATCCGTCGGCGAGCGGGACGAGCCAGCGGTCCTGCTGCTCGGGGCTGCCGAACAGGGCGAGCGTGCGCAGGGCGAGCCCGCCCTGCACGGCGAGGACGGTGCCGAGGGAGCCGTCGCCGCGGGAGATCTCCATGTTCACGAGCCCCGCCGCGAGAGGGCTCATGCGAGTGAGGGCGGGGTGGACGATGCCGTCCACGACGAGGTCCATCTCGCCCATGCGGCGCGCGACGGCGAGCGGGTACTCGGCACGATCCCACGCGTCCTGCATCTGCGAGCCGACCTCGTCGACGTAGGCCTGCGCCCGCTCCCAGTGCGCACGGTCGGCGGAGGGGATGTCGGAGAAGACCTCGTAGTAGTCGGTGCCGCAGCGTCCGGTCACGTCGTAGGAGGTGACGGCTTCGCCGGGGAAGAGGGCGTCGTTGCTCATGGGGTCTCCATCCGGGGAGTGAGACTCAGTCTCAAGATTCATGAGACAGCGTACCGTCTATCGACTGCTTTCGCGCACGCCGACGGCGCCCCGCTGCGGCGGGCGGGAGGTGGGCCGACTGCGGGTCAGCCCAGCTCGTCGCGCAGGCGACGGGTGATCTCCGCCATGGGCATCGAGCGTGGGAACACGGCGACGACCACCGAGTCCTCGCCAGGATCCGCCGCGGCGTCGGGATGCACGCCGTAGCGGCGCAGCACGTCGTCGAGTGCGCGACGCAGAGCTGCGGCCGAGGTACGGGATCCGCGCAGCAGCCGGCGCAGCACGTGGTTGTGCACGGCCGTCACGAGCGCGGCGAACCCGACCGCGTCGAGCGGATCCAGATCCGGCATCGAGCGGCGCAGGTACTCGTCGAACAGGCGCTCGTAACGGAACACCGTCACGATCTCGCGGTCGCGCAGCGTGGGAACGTCGCGGACCACCTGGTAGCGCAGCCGTGCCATCTCCGGGTCGGCGGCGAAGGCGCGGAACACCATCAGCGACCCATCGCACACCGCCGTCCAGGGGTTGGCGTGCGGGCGCTCGAGGTAGCGGCGCAAGCCGTCGAGGAGCTCCTCATGATCGGCGAAGACGACGTCGTCCTTGCCCCCGAACTGCCGGAAGAAGGTGGAGCGGGAGATGCCTGCGGCCTTGGCGATCTGTTCGACCGAGGTCGAATCGAAGCCCTGGGCAGAGAACAGCTCGAGCGCAGCGCGCACCACGGCGGTGCGAGCGGGGGACACGTCGGCGTGCTCGGTCATAGAAGGAGAGCCTAGTTGTCAGGATCCTGCGCCGGGAATGCTGAGTCATCGGACGTCGCGGGGGCCCGACCGATGGCTGGGTGCGCGGTCAAGAAGCGCGATTCCGCGGTAGTAGGCTGGCCTATCGGGTCGACTCACATCGACACCCGACAGAATTCCTGTCGCGTCCCATTCGTCGCAACCAGCGAAGGACTGCACGTGGACCTCTACGAGTACCAGGCACGAGACCTTTTCGAGAAGTACGGGGTGCCGGTTCTCGCCGGCATCGTCGCCGACACCCCTGAGGAGGTGAAGGCAGCAGCGGAGAAGCTCGGTGGCGTGGTCGTCGTCAAGGCGCAGGTCAAGACCGGTGGCCGCGGCAAGGCAGGTGGCGTCAAGGTCGCCAAGAACCCCGACGAGGCGTACGAGGCCGCCAAGGCGATCCTGGGTCTGGACATCAAGGGCCACGTCGTCAAGCGCGTCATGGTCGCCGCCGGCGCCCGCATCGCCCGCGAGTTCTACTTCTCGGTGCTGCTGGACCGCTCCAATCGCTCCTACCTGAGCCTCGCCTCGGTCGAGGGCGGCATGGAGATCGAGCAGCTCGCGGTCGAGAAGCCCGAGGCTCTCGCCCGCGTCGAGGTCAACCCGCTCGAGGGCATCACCCTCGACAAGGCCCTCGAGATCGCCAAGGCCGGGAACTTCGAGCCGGGCCTGGCCGAGAAGGTCGCCGACGTCTTCGTGAAGCTGTTCGAGGTCTACAAGGGCGAGGACGCGACCCTGGTCGAGGTCAACCCCCTCGTGCAGACCGAGGAGGGCGACATCATCGCCCTCGACGGCAAGGTCACCCTCGACGACAACGCCAGCGAGGTGCGCCACCCCGAGCACGAGGAGCTCGCCGACAAGGCGACCGAGAACCCGCTCGAGGCCAAGGCCAAGGAGTCGGGCTTGAACTACGTCAAGCTCGACGGCCAGGTCGGCATCATCGGCAACGGCGCGGGCCTGGTCATGTCGACCCTCGACGTGGTGGCCTACGCCGGCGAGAACCACGGCGGCGTGAAGCCGGCGAACTTCCTGGACATCGGCGGCGGCGCGAACGCGCAGGTCATGGCCAGCGGTCTGGACGTCATCCTGAACGACGAGCAGGTCAAGAGCGTGTTCGTGAACGTCTTCGGCGGCATCACCAGCTGCGTGGCCGTGGCAGAGGGCATCGTCAAGGCGCTCGAGATCCTCGGCGACGCGGCCACCAAGCCGCTTGTCGTGCGCCTCGACGGCAACCAGGTCGAAGAGGGGCGTGCGATCCTCGCCGCCGCCAACCACCCGCTCGTCACGCTCGCCGCCACCATGGACGAGGGCGCGGACAAGGCCGCCGAGCTGGCGAACGCCTGATCCGGCTTCCGAGACAAGGACAACGAACATGTCGATCTACCTCAACAAGGACTCCAAGGTCATCGTCCAGGGCATCACGGGCGGCGAGGGCACCAAGCACACCGCCCTCATGCTGAAGGCAGGCACGAACGTCGTCGGCGGCGTGAACGCGCGCAAGGCCGGCACCACGGTCTCGCACACCGACAAGGACGGCAACGCCGTGGAGCTGCCGGTGTTCGCCTCCGTCGCCGAGGCCATCGAGAAGACCGGTGCCAACGTGTCGGTCGCCTTCGTGCCGCCGGCGTTCACGAAGGACGCGATGGTCGAGGCCATCGACAGCGAGATCCCGCTGCTCGTGGTCATCACCGAGGGCGTGCCGGTCGGCGACTCCGCCGAGGCGTGGGCGTACGCGACCGAGAAGGGCAACAAGACCCGCATCATCGGTCCGAACTGCCCCGGCATCATCACTCCGGGCGAGGCGCTCGCGGGCATCACCCCGGCGAACATCACCGGCAAGGGCCCGATCGGTCTCGTCTCGAAGTCGGGCACGCTGACCTACCAGATGATGTTCGAGCTGCGCGACCTGGGCTTCTCCACCGCGATCGGCATCGGCGGCGACCCGGTCATCGGCACCACGCACATCGACGCGCTCGCCGCGTTCGAGGCCGACCCCGAGACCAAGGCGATCGTGATGATCGGCGAGATCGGCGGCGACGCCGAGGAGCGCGCGGCCGAGTTCATCAAGGCCAACGTCACCAAGCCCGTGGTCGGCTATGTCGCAGGCTTCACCGCGCCCGAGGGCAAGACCATGGGCCACGCCGGCGCCATCGTCTCCGGCTCGGCGGGCACGGCGCAGGCGAAGAAGGAGGCCCTCGAGGCCGCCGGAGTCAAGGTCGGCAAGACGCCGTCCGAGACCGCCGCGCTGCTCCGCGAGGTCTACGCCGCGCTGTAAGCATCACGACGAGGGGCTCCGGGCGATCTGCTCGGGGCCCCTCGTCGATTCCCGTCGCTCCGCCGGGTTCAGACCGGATCCGCGAACGCGCGCCGGTGCGCGCCCGGGGTGGTGCCGAAGCGCGCCCGGAAGTGATGGCGCAGGGTCACCGCACCGCCGAAGCCCGTGCGCGTCGCGACGGCCTCGATCGGCAGACCGGACGTCTCGAGCAGTCGCCGCGCCTCGTCCAGGCGGCGCTGCAGCAGCCAGTCGCCGGGGCTGGTGCCCGTGCGGTCGCGGAAGCGCCGGGTGAACGTGCGCCGGGAGAGGTGCACGGAGCCGGCCCAGGCGTCGATAGGCGGGGGTTCGGCGATCCGTCCCAGAGCCCAGGTGATGGCCCGGTCGATCTCGTCCCCCTCGGGGTCGGCGGCGAGGGGGCGGGACAGGAACTGGGCCTGCGAACCCTCCCGGTGCGGGGCCATCACGAGTGAGCGTGCGAGGTCGGCGGCGACGGCGCTGCCGAGCTCGGTGCGGACGATGTGCAGGCAGCAGTCCAGCGCCGCCGCCACCCCGGCCGAGGTGACCACGTCGCCGAGGTCGGTCCACAGCGCCTCGCAGCGCACGGTGAGCTCGGGATGCCGGGCGGCGAGCTGAGGCCCCGCCGACCAGTGCGTGGACACCTCCCTGCCGTCGGCGATGCCGCTCGCGGCGACGACGAACGTCCCGAGGCACAGGCCCAGGATCCGCGCACCGCGGGCGTGCGCTTTGCGGACGGCGTCGAGCAGCGCGGCACTGGGCGCGACCTCCGGATCCCAGCTCGGAATCACGACGAGGTCGGCGGACGCGAACGCCTCGAGCCCCTCCGTCACGACGAGGTCCAGCCCCGCGGCGGTGCGCACCGGACCGGGCGTCTCCGCGACGGTCACCGTGCGATAGGCGGCCTCGACCGAACGCACTCCGACGCCGCCGAAGACCATCAGCGGCACGGACAGATGGAACGGGCTGATCCCGGGGAAGGCGAGGACGGCGGCGCGGCGCATGGCCCGATCTTATCGAAGAGTGTCGTCAGGGCCACTCCCGCGGCCGAACGGACGTCGCCACGATGGATCCATGACCGAGAACTCCGTGACCCTGACCCTGGTCGGTGGGCCGACCGCGATCATCGAATACGCCGGCTTGCGCCTGCTGACCGATCCGACTTTCGACGCACCGCGCAGCTACGACGGCGGCATCGCCCTGCACAAGCTGAGCGGGCCCGCGCTCGGGGCTGATGCGGTGGGTGCGATCGACGCCGTGCTGCTCTCGCACGATCAGCACCCCGACAACCTCGACGAGGCCGGGCGGACCTTCCTGCCGCGCGCGGGCGCCGTGCTCTCCACCCCGGAGGCGGCCGGCCGCATCGACGGCGTGACGGGGCTCTCCGCGTGGCAGACTCATCGCTTCGGCGATGTCGAGGTGACCGCGGTGCCGGCGCTGCATGGACCGGAGGGCGCCGAGGCGCTGTCCGGCACCGTGACCGGTTTCGTGCTGCGTGCGCCGGAGCGACCGGTCGTCTACGTTTCGGGCGACAACGCCTCGGTCGAACTCGTCGCAGACATCGCGGCGAGGATCGGACGGATCGACATCGCCGTGCTCTTCGCCGGAGCGGCCAACGTCGGGCGGTTCGGCGACGCCGACCTCACCCTCAACGCGCGCACCGCGGTCGCCGCCGCGCGCGAGCTGGGCGACGCCGTCATCGTGCCCATGCACGCCGAGGGCTGGCACCACTTCTCCGAGACCCGCGAGCGCCTGGTGCGCGAGTTCGGCTACGCAGGGCTGGCCGATCGCCTGCGCGTGCCGGAGGCCGGGGTGCCGCTCGTGCTCTGACGGCGTGGCGGTGGTCCGACGGCGCGGCGGCGCGAGACCGTCCAACCACATCGAGACCCCCTCTCAGGATCGAGGCCCCCTCCCAGGAGCGTTCCCGGAAGGGGGCCTCGACGCCGCGAGGGGGCCTCGAGCGGATCTGCGGATCCGGCGGGTCCGGCGGGTCCAGAGGGTCCGGTCAGGCGCCGAGCAGCGCCTCGATCGGCCCGCGGGCGAAGAACAGCACGAATCCGACACCGACCACCCACAGCAGCGGGTGGATCGTCTTGATCCGGCCGGTGAGCGCGTTGACGACGATCCAGCTGACGAAACCGGCGCCGATGCCGTTGGCGATCGAGTAGGTCATCGGCATGACCGTGACCGTGAGGAACACCGGCAGCAGCACGCGGAAGTCGCCGAGGTCGATGTTCTTGATCTGTGAGAGCATCATGGCGCCGACGAGCACGAGCGCGGCCGCGGCGACAGCGCTGGGCACGAGGGCGGTGAGCGGCGTGAAGAACATCGCGAGCAGGAACAGCGCGCCCGTGATCGTCGTCGCAAGGCCTGTGCGCGCACCTTCGCCGATGCCCGCGCCGGATTCGACGAACACCGTCGCGGACGAGGAGGACGTGCCGCCGCCGACGATCGCGCCGACGCCCTCGACGACCAGGGCCGCCTTGATGCGGGGGAAGTCGCCCTTCTCGTCGGCCAGGTCGGCCTCCTTCGCCAGGCCGGTCATCGTGCCCATCGCATCGAAGAAGTTCGAGAACAGCAGGGTGAAGACGAACATGACCAGGGCGACGCCGCCGACCTTGGCGAGGTCGAAGCCGAAGTCGACCCGGCCGATCAGGCTCAGGTCGGGGATGCTCACGATGCTGCCCGTGAAGCCGAAGTCCTGGCCGAACGGCCAGATGAGGTTCACGATCGCGGCGAGCACGGTGCCGCCCACGAGCGCGATGAGGATGGCCCCTTTGACGCGCAGGGCGATGAGCGCCCCTCCGATCAGGAGGGTGAGGACGAACAGCAGCGTGGGGATCGAAGCCACGGATCCGCCGACGCCGAGGTCGACCGGGGGAGAGGCCTGCTTCGTCGAGGTCACGAAACCGGCGTTCACGAACCCGATGAAGGCGATGAAGAGGCCGATGCCGACCGTGATGGCGAGCTTGAGCTGCACGGGCACGGCGTCGAAGATCAGCTTGCGCAGGCCGGTCGCGGCGAGCAGGACGATGATGACGCCGTTGATCATGACGAGGGCCATGGCCTCGGGCCAGGTGATCGATTTGACCACCGTGAACGCGAGGAAGGCGTTGATGCCGAGCCCGGCCGCGAATGCGAACGGCAGGCGGGCGATCAGTCCGAACAGGATCGTCATGACGCCGGCGGTCAGCGCCGTGGCGGCCGCGACGGCTGCGCCGGGCAGCGTATGGCCCGCGACATCGGCGGTGGACAGGATGATCGGATTGAGGATCACGATGTAGGCCATCGTCACGAACGTGACAATGCCTCCGCGGATCTCGGTGCCGAGGGTGGATCCGCGCTTGGTGATCTCGAAGAAGCGGTCGACGGCGTTCTTCGGCTCGGTTGCGGTCGGGTCGGACACGGGCGGGGGGACTGTTGTCATGGGAGACCTCCGCGGAAGACCGTATCGCGTCGCGGATGCGGTCCGTGCGCCGGGCGGACGATCTCGGCCGCGGCGGCCATTCACGGCAGGCGTTCGACGCTCCGTTTCCGCGCGCCCGTCGGGGCCGCCGAGGCGGAGCACGTAGGCTCGAAACCGTCATGCAACGCCTCCTCATCGTGCTCCTGGCGGCGGTCGATGCGATCGTCGCCGCGGCCATCGGCCTCGCCGTGCTGCTCGCTCCGCTCACGGTGATCTGGGCGATCGCATTCGGTGCGAGCGCCGACTGGGGAGCGCTCTGGCCGACTGCCGCGACGCTCTGGCAGTTCGGGCACGGCGTGCCCCTCGCGGTCGCACTGCCTGATGCGCTGGTGCGGGCGGTCGGGCTGGATCCGTCCGCGGCGTCCTTCGCCCTCTCGGTGCCTCCGCTTCTCTTCCTCGGGTTCACCGCGATCTTCGCAGCGCGCTCGGGGCGCCGAGCAGCGCTCGCCGGATCCTGGCTCACCGGCGTGGCGAGCGGCACGGCGGTCTTCGCCGTGGTCTCTGCGTTCGCGGCGCTGACGGGCGGGCTCGGGGTGCTGAAGGCGCCGCTGTGGCTCGCGATCCTGTTCCCGCCGCTGGTGTTCCTGTGCGGCGCTCTCGCCGGGGCGGTCGCCACGGCGTGGGGCGAGGGCGACGGCGGCCTCGTCGACCGTCTGCAGGACGCGCTGGACCGCTGGCCCGACTGGGCGCACGTCCCCGGTGACATCGTGCGCGGCGCCGCGGCGGCCGTGGCCGGCGTGGTCGGTGCGGCGGGGCTCGCCGTCGCCGTCACGGCGCTGTTCCGCGGCGGTCAGATCGTGGCGCTGTTCGAATCACTGCGTGCCGACCCGCTCGGCGTGGTCGTGATCGGGCTCGCTCAGCTGGCCTACCTGCCGACGCTCGTGGCATGGGCCGTGGCATGGATCGCCGGCCCCGGCTTCGCGATCGGTGCCGGAACCGCGGTCTCACCCGCGGGCACCGTACTGGGCGTGGTGCCCGGTGTGCCCGTGCTGGGCCTCGTGCCCGACTCGTCCTCGCCGTGGCTCCTCATCGTCGTGCTCGTGCCGGTGGCCGCGGGTGCTTTCGCGGGGTGGCTGATCCGCTCGCGGCAGGTGTCGGCGGGGGCGGAGGCCGGGATCGGCTCCCGCCTGGCGACCGCGGTCGGGATCGCCGTGCTCGCGGGCGGCTTCGGCGCGCTGCTGGCGGCGCTGTCCTCCGGATCCCTCGGCCCCGGCCGGCTGGCGGTCGCGGGACCGGATCCGGGTCCGGTCGCGCTCGCCCTCGGGCTGGAGGTGCTGGTCGGTGCCGCGATCCTGCTGCTCGCACCCCGTCGGCACGGCGATGTCGACGCCGCGTGGATCGACGACGATCGGGTCTGAACGGCGGGTGCGTCTCGGGGACGGCGCCCTCTTGGCTCCCGGCTAGACTGTCTGGGTGCTGACGGTCGCCGTTCTCATCTCGGGCACCGGCTCGAATCTTCGTGCCCTCCTCGACGCGGCCGCCGACCCCGGATTTCCGGCTCGCATCATCGTTATCGGCGCCGATCGGGAGGCCGACGGTCTCGCCCACGCCGAGGCGTACGGGATCCCCTCCTTCGTCGTGCCCTGGGAGGCATTCGACAGCCGCGAAGCGTGGGGCGCCGAGCTCGATGCCCAGCTCAAGGTCTGGCGACCGGACCTCATCGTGCTCAGCGGGCTCATGCGGCTGCTGCCGCGCGACGTCGTCGCGGCCTGGTCTCCGAACATCATCAACACGCACCCGGCATTCCTGCCCGAGTTCCCCGGAGCGCACGGCGTGCGCGACGCGCTCGCGGCCGGGGTGAGCGAGAGCGGGGCCAGCGTGATCGTGGTCGACGACGGCGTCGACAGCGGGCCGATCCTGGCGCAGGAGCGCGTACCGGTGCACGAGGGCGACACCGAGTCCGCCCTGCATGAGCGCATCAAGCCCGTCGAGCGGCGCCTGCTGATCGACACCGTCCGCCGTATCGCCGAAGGATCCCTGGATCTCGGCGCCCGCCCCCACGATCTCGGATCCTCATCGGCCCAGGCCGCTGACGAGAACTGACGCCTACCCGGAAGGAACCCCGATGGCCGGTCCCGCCCACGACCCGTCCCTCTACCGCCCCCGTGACGCTGTGCGCATCCGTCGCGCACTGGTCTCGGTCAGCGACAAGACCGGCCTGGTGCCGCTCGCGCAGGCTCTCGCGGCAAGCGGTATCGAGATCGTCTCGACCGGATCCACGGCCCAGACCATTCGTGATGCGGGCCTGGAGGTCACCGACGTCGCGACCGTGACGGGCGTCGCCGAGATGCTCGACGGCCGTGTGAAGACGCTGCACCCGTCCATCCACGGCGCGGTGCTCGCGGATCTCCGCCTGGAGGACCACGAGCGCCAGCTGGCCGAACTGGGGATCAGCCCGTTCGAGCTCGTCGTGGTGAACCTGTACCCGTTCGTGCAGACCGTGGCCTCTGGCGCGGTCGGCGACGACGTGGTCGAGCAGATCGACATCGGCGGCCCCGCCATGGTGCGCGCCGCGGCGAAGAACCACGCCAACGTCGCCATCGTGGTCTCGCCCGAGTCCTACCCCTCGCTCATCCGCTCGATCGACGAGGGCGGCACGACGCTCGTGCAGCGCCGCGAGCTGGCTGCACGAGCGTTCGCGCACACGGCGGCCTACGACACCGCCGTCGCGCAGTGGTTCTCGGACGGCACGCTGTCGAGCGATGGCGAACTGCCCGAGCAGCTCACGATCTCGGCCTCCCGCCTCGCAACGCTGCGCTACGGCGAGAACTCGCACCAGCGCGCCGCGATCTACACGCGCGCCGGCGGGCACGGCATCGCCCAGGCGACGCAGCTGCAAGGCAAGGAGATGTCGTACAACAACTACGTCGACGCCGACGCCGCCCTGCGTGCGGCCTATGACATGGTGCACCCGGCGGTCGCGATCATCAAGCACGCCAACCCCTGCGGGATCGCGACGACGGCACCCAACGCTCTGGATCCGATCGCGAGCGCGCACCTGCGCGCCCACGAATGCGACCCCGTCTCGGCCTACGGCGGCGTGATCGCGGCCAACGGCACTGTGACGCTGAAGATGGCGGAGAACCTCAAGGACATCTTCACCGAGGTCATCGTCGCCCCGGCCTTCGAGCCGGCGGCGCTCGAGGTGTTCAAGGCGAAGAAGAACCTGCGTCTGCTGCAGCTGCCGGACGACTGGCAGCAGGAGCGCATGGACGTGCGCCTCGTCTCGGGCGGCCTGCTGCTGCAGGATGCGGACCGGTTCCCCGACGACATCCAGTCCGTCGCGAACGGCTGGGAGCTGGTCTCCGGCGAGCGCCCCGATGAGCTCGAGATGGAGAACCTCATCTTCGCGTGGAAGGCGTGCCGCGCCGTGAAGTCCAACGCGATCGTGCTGTCGAAGGGCAACGCCACGGTCGGCGTCGGCATGGGCCAGGTCAACCGCGTCGACTCGTGCCGTCTCGCGGTCGAGCGTGCGGGCGACCGTGCGGCCGGATCCGTCGCCGCCTCCGATGCGTTCTTCCCGTTCGCCGACGGCGCGCAGGTGCTCATCGACGCAGGCGTCACCGCGATCGTGCAGCCGGGCGGATCCGTGCGCGATGAGGAGGTCGTGGCCGCTGCCCGCAAGGCCGGCGTCGCGATGTTCTTCACGGGGGAGCGCCACTTCTTCCACTGAGTCCGAGCGGTCCTGCGAGGCCGACAGGCTCCTACTGTCATGTCCGATTTCCGCGAGCCTGCGGGATTCGGACGTGTCAGAGTGGAGGCATGAGCTTCCCCGGTATGACCTTCGACGAGCGGTATCGCGCGATCGATGCGCGCGACACCCGCTTCGACGGGCAGTTCGTCACGGCCGTGCGCTCGACCGGTATCTATTGCCGTCCGAGCTGCCCGGCCCGCACGCCTAAACCCGAGAACGTCACGTTCTTCCCGACCAGCGCCGCCGCGCATGAGGCCGGCTACCGCGCCTGCAAGCGCTGCCTGCCGGAGGCCGCCCCTGGCTCACCCGAGTGGAACCTGCGCGGCGATGTCGCGGCCCGGGCCATGCGCCTCATCGCGGATGGGGTCGTCGAGCGGGAGGGCGTGCCGGGGCTCGCCGCGCGGCTCGGCTACTCCTCGCGCCACCTCACCCGGCTGCTCGCCGGGGAGCTCGGTGCGGGTCCGCTCGCCCTCGCCCGCGCCCACCGTGCGCACACCGCCCGGATGCTCCTGGTCGGCACCGACCTGCCGATCGCCGACGTCGCATTCTCCGCAGGGTTCGCGAGCGTGCGCCAGTTCAACGACACCGTGCGCGAAGTCTTCGGCCTGGCGCCGGGGGAGTTGCGCGCCCGGCGCCCTTCGACAGGCTCTGGGCCCGGACGAGATGCGACGGCTGCGGCGACCGCGGTGCCCGGTGAGATCGACCTGCTGCTGCCGTACCGCAGGCCGTTCGACGCGGAGGGCCTGTTCGCGTGGATGCGTGCACGGGCACTCCCCGGGGTCGAGGAGGTGGGCGAGCGCCGTTTCTCCCGCCACCTGCGATTGGACGGCGGGCCGGGCTGGTTCGAGCTGAGTCTCGATGACGCCGACCGGCTGCACCTGCGCGCCCGGCTGGCGCAGCTCGCCGACCTCGCGCCCGTGGTCGCCCGCGCCCGTCGCCTCTTCGACTTGGACGCGGATCCGCTGGCGGTCGATGCCGCCCTGTCCGCGCATGAGCGGCTCGCCCCGTTGGTGGCGCGCGTCCCGGGCATCAGGGTGCCAGGGGCCGCGGATCCGCATGAGATGCTCATCCGCGCCATGATCGGGCAGCAGATCACGGTCGCCGCCGCGCGCACCGCGCTGACACTGCTCGCCCAGGAGCTGGGAGAGCGGGTCGGATCCGCCGATGACGCGCAGGGGGAGGGGATCCTGTTCCCCACCATGGCCGCGATCGCCGAGCACGGGCACGAGGTGCTGTGCGGGCCGGCGGCGCGGATCAGGGCGGTCACCGGAGCCGCCGCCGCCCTCGCCGACGGCTCGCTGTGGCTGACGCTCGGCGATGACGGCGAGGCGCAGCGCGCCGCGCTGCTGGCGATGCCCGGGATCGGGCCGTGGACGGCCGACTACGTGCGGATGCGTGTACTCGGCGATCCCGACGTGTTCCTGCCCGGCGACGTCGCGGCCCGCGCGGGAGCGGGTGCAGCTGGCCTGCCCTCGGAGGCGGGGCCCCTGGACGCGTGGGCCGCTCGCACGGCGCCCTGGCGCAGCTACCTCACCGCGCACCTCTGGCGCGCGGTCCCGCCGAAGGCTGTCAAGAACGCCAGGAACGCCACGACGGCTGCGACCGGCGCCGGCGCATCGAGCGCCGTCGACGCCGTCCGCTCCGACACCACCAAGACCACTCAGACCATCTCGATCACGGAAGGCTCGAAATGACTGCCATCATCCAGACCATCGACACCCCCGACGGCCCGTTCACGATTCTCGCCGACGAGCAGGACCGCGTGCTCGCGTCCGGCTGGACCGCCGATCACGAGGCGATCCTGCACCGCCTCGCGGAGAAGAACCGGCCCGCGGACGTCGTCGAGGGCCCGACTGCGGCGGCCGACGCGGTCGCCGCGTACTACGCCGGCGACGTCACCGCCATCGACGCCGTCGAAGTGCACCAGTTCGGCACCGACATGCAGAGCGCGGGCTGGGAGGCGCTGCGTCGGATCACCCCCGGGGAACCGCTCACCTACACCGAGTTCGCCGTCGCCCTGGGCAAGCCGGGCGCCGTGCGCCCCGCCGCCTCGATCTGCGCGCGCAACGCGCCCGCCCTGTTCGTGCCCTGCCACCGTGTGCTGCGCACCGACGGCACCCTCGGCGGCTTCGCCTGGGGCGAAGACGTCAAGCGCCGCCTGCTGGATCGGGAGGCGGCGCACGCGATCGTGGCGTGAGCGGATCCGTATCCTGGGCCCACTCCTCCTGTCCTCCGCGCCCCCTCCTGCTATCCGCGCCCCTCGTGCCGGCGAACGCAGGAGAGGGCGCGGAGGCGCAGAGGGGGCTCGCCGTACCGACGGGAGCCAACCGGATCCGGCGGATCGGGAATGGATGCAGCACGCCGGATGCTGCCCTCAGTACCGGAGAGCCGTGCGAGGGCGACGGCCCGGGACGGGTCCACGGTGACCGTGAGATCGGTTTCGGGAAAACGCTTGCGTTCAGGCGGTTCACAAACATAGGCTGGACGGCTGTCGCGTCAACCGACCGGCGGCCGTCGAACCGAGGAGGACACCATGCCCACGATCACCACTGCATCGTCGATCAGCGCTGTCGCCGGTTCGCCCCTCGCCCCGGCCGAGGACTGACTCGGAGCCACCCGCTCACGGCGGAACCTCTGCGTCTTCTCGGACGTCCGGCGGCTCAGGGCCGCTGAACCGCTCCGACCCCCTCAGGCCCCACCGGCCGCTCATCGCACGGATGTCTCGCATCCGCTCCTTCTCGTCCCCTGTCGTCCCTCCTGTCACGTAACTGCTGAGAATCATGTCTGAAGAATCCACGTCGTCCTCATCCGCTTCCACACTCTCCACGCCCCGCGCGCTCGCGCGCCTGGCGCCCTTCGTGAAGCCCGTCGCCTGGCGCCTCGTCGGGGGCGGGGCGTCCGCTCTGGCCGCTGCCGTGATCGCGCTGTGCGTGCCGCTGCTGCTGCAGGTCGTGCTCGAAGGCCCCATCGCCACCGGCGAGATCGGCGCCATCATCTGGGGTGCGGTCGCCGTCACGGTGCTCGCCCTCGGCGAGGCGATCATGGTGTGGCTGCGTCGCCAGTTCGTGCTGAACCCCGCCACGCAGGTGGAGTACCGCATGCGTACGCAGCTGTACTCGAACCTGCAGCGCCTGCCCGTCGCCTTCCACGACCGCTGGCAGTCGGGCCAGCTGCTCAGCCGGATGATGCAGGACATCGGCCTCATCCGCCGCTGGCTCGCCTTCGGCCTGGTGCTGCTCGTCGTCAACCTGCTCACGATCGTCATCGGCGCGGCCCTGCTGTTCCGCTGGCACTGGCTGCTCGGCACGATCTTCCTGATCACCGCCGTGCCGCTGTGGATCTCGGGCTTCCTGTTCGAGAAGCGCTACGGCGTGCTCACCCGGCGCAGCCAGGATCAGGCCGGCGACCTCGCCACGAGCGTCGAGGAGAGCGTGCACGGCATCCGCGTGCTCAAGGCGTTCGGCCGCGGCAAGCACGCGCTCGTGAAGTTCGCGCGCCAGGCCGAGTCGCTCCGCGAGACCGAGCTGAGCAAGGCGCGCTCGGTGGGCTGGATCTGGTTCTGGCTCGTGCTGATGCCCGAGATCGCGTTCGCGCTCAACCTCGTGGCCGGCATCTGGCTGATCGCCCAGGGCGCCCTGAACGCGCCGGAGCTGTTCGCCTACTTCGCGATGGCGACCGTGCTGCGCTGGCCGATCGAGTCGATCGGCTTCCTGTTCTCGTTCATGCTCGACGCGCGCACGGCCACCGATCGCGTGTTCGAGATCTACGACGAGCAGAACACGATCACGGATCCGGAGAGCCCGGTGAGCATCGCCGAGCCCCGGGGCGAGCTCGCGTTCGAGGGCGCCCGCTTCCGCTACCAGGACGCCCGCCCGCACGAACGCGACCTGCTCGACGGCATCGACCTGGTGCTGCGCCCGGGCGAGACGATGGCCCTGGTCGGCATCACCGGATCCGGCAAGACGACGCTCACGACCCTCCCGACGCGTCTGTACGACGTGACCGGCGGGCGGGTGACGCTCGACGGCGTGGACGTGCGCGACCTGACGCTGGCCGAGCTGCGCACGCACATCGCGATGGCGTTCGAGGACGCGACGCTGTTCTCGGCCACCGTGCGCGAGAACGTGCTGCTCGGCCGGGCGGACCTCGACATCCACAGCCCTGAGGCCGAGCGCGTGCTCCGGGAAGCGCTCGATGTGGCGCAGGCCGCCTTCGTCGACACGCTCCCCGAGGGCGTCGAGACGATGATCGGCGAGGAGGGGCTGAGCCTGTCCGGCGGACAGCGTCAGCGCCTCGCACTCGCCCGTGCCGTCGCGGCCAAGCCCAAGGTGCTCGTGCTGGACGATCCGCTCTCCGCGCTCGACGTCGACACCGAGGCGCTCGTCGAGGAGGCGCTGCGCCACGTGCTCGCCGAGACGACGGCGCTCATCGTCGCGCACCGCCCCTCGACCGTCGCCCTCGCCGATCGCGTCGCGCTGCTGCAGAACGGCAGGGTGACGGCCGTGGGCGCGCACTCGGAGCTGCTGCGCACGAGCGCGCATTACCGGCATGTGATCTCGAGCCTCGAGGCCGAGGAGGCCGCGCGCACGGGGGCGATCCCCGTGATCCGGGAGGCGGTCCCGGGGGTTGCGCCCGCCGCCGAGGCGCTCGACGAGATCGCCCCCGATACCCACGCCCAGAACGAGGAGGTGCAGGCATGAGCGTCATCGGAACTCAGGACGAGGACCGCTCCGACCTCACGCACGAGGAGAGCCGCGCGATCCGCCGCCGCTCGCTGCGGCTGTTCGGATCCCTGATCGCGCCGCTGAAGGTGCAGATCACGCTCACCGCGCTGGTGCTGGTGGTCTCGACGGCTGCCCAGGTCGCGGGCCCCGCGCTGATCGCGTACGGGCTCAACACGGCGCTGCCGGCGGTGCTGAAGCACGCGGACTGGGTGCCGACCATCGTGGTCGGCATCGCCTTCCTCGTGATCGGCGCACTCGGATCCGCCCTGATCGGCTGGTACGCGGTGCTCACCGCCCGTATCACGCAGGCGGTGCTGCTCGATCTGCGCAAGCGCATGTTCCTGCACACGCAGCGGCTGAGCCTCGAGTTCCACGAGAGCTACACCTCGGGCCGGATCATCTCGCGTCAGACGAGCGACCTGGACTCCATCCGGGAGCTGCTCGACGGCGGTCTGAACCAGCTCGTGTCCGGGCTGCTCTACGGCCTGTTCACGTTCATCGCGCTCGTCCTCGTGGACTGGGAGTCGGGCGTGGTGCTGGTGCTCGCCGGCATCCCGCTGGTGTACCTGATGCGCTGGTTCTACCAGCGCTCGCAGCTCGTGTACCGCGAGTCGCGCGTGATCAGCGCGAAGGTCATCGTGCAGTTCGTGGAGACGATGACCGGCATCCGCGCCGTGAAGGCGTTCCGCAAGGAGCCCCGCAACGACGTGTCGTTCCAGGAGGTCGCCGGCGACTACCGCGATGTGAACCGCCGTTCGATGCTGCTGTTCGGCACGTTCGAGCCGGGACTCATGGCGGTCGCGGCGCTCACCCTCGGCGTGGTCGTGGTGTGGGGCGGCGTGCGGATGGCGAGCGGCGAGATCCAGGTCGGCATCCTGCTGGCTGCGGTGCTGTACGTGCGCAACTTCTTCGCGCCCATGCAGGAGATCGCGATGTTCCTGAACTCCTTCCAGTCCGCCACGGCGGCGCTGGAGAAGGTGTCGGGAGTGCTCGACGAGGTGCCGACCGTTCCGGACCCGGTCAAGGCCGTCGACCTCTGGGAGTCGAAGGGGCACGTGCGCTTCGACGACGTCGAGTTCGGCTACGCCCAGGACCGGGTGATCCTGCCCGACTTCTCCCTGGACATCCCGGCGGGGCAGACGATCGCGCTGGTCGGCACGACCGGTGCGGGAAAGTCGACCCTGGCGAAGCTCGTGTCGCGCTTCTACGACCCGACCGCGGGCGCGGTGACCCTCGACGGTGTGGATCTGCGTGATCTGCATCCGAAGGACCTGCGTCGGGCGATCGTCATGGTCACGCAGGAGGCCTACCTGTTCAGCGGCACGGTCGCCGACAACATCGCGCTCGGCAAGCCCGACGCGACGATGGAGGAGATCCGGGCCGCCGCGCGGGCCGTGGGCGCCGATGCGTTCATCGACTCGCTTCCCGACGGGTACGAGACCGACGTGAACAAGCGCGGCGGCCGCGTCTCGGCGGGTCAGCGTCAGCTCATCTCGTTCGCGCGGGCCTTCCTGGCCGATCCAGCCGTGCTGATCCTCGACGAGGCGACCGCCTCGCTGGACATCCCGTCGGAGCGGCTGATCCAGGACGCGCTGCAGACGCTGCTCGCCGACCGCACCGCGATCATCATCGCGCACCGCCTGTCGACGGTCGCGATCGCCGATCGAGTGCTGGTCATGGAGCACGGCCGGATCATCGAGGACGACGCCCCGGATGTCCTCATCGCCGGCACGGGCAAGTTCGCGCAGTTGCATGCCGCGTGGCAGCAGACGCTGGTGTAGTCGCTCGAGCGCCGCGACTCTGCAGGACGTCTGCGTCTCTGCAGGACGGATCCGGATGGATTCTCCTGCAGAGACGCAGTCGTCCTTCTTCGTTGTCTGCTGATCGGAGTGCATGGTCGGAGCAATTCGATTCACGCGTGGAACGGGGCGAGATGCGCGCCGCGGGCGATCGCTGCAATGAGGATCCGCTCGACGTTGTGCCAGTCGTACAAGATCTGCGCGTAGGAGAAGCGGAGCACGGTGTAGCCGCGCAGGCGCAGCTCGGCGTCGTGCGCGATGTCGCGTGTGCGGTCCGCCGATGACGAGTGGTACGCCCAGCCATCGACCTGGACCACGAGGTGCGTCCCGATGACGAAGTCCACATCGTGGCCGGCGAGGTGTACTTGGAAGCGCAGGCGTACGCCCCAACCGCTCAGCCGCACGTGGAAGATCGTCTCGAGCGAAGACCCTGTGTCCCCGCGAACGTGCTCGAGGACGCGACGCGCGGCTGAGCTGCGCCAGCCCACCTGTCTCAGCGATTCCAGCGTCATGGCCTCCCTGCGGATCGCCGACTCCCAGATGGCCGTCGCGTGGTCGAGGTCGAAGCACTCCGCGGCGTGGGCGAGTGCGTCTTCGAAGGACGCTTCCAATGATCGAGGCCGGCGGGGGCCGAGTGGCTTCGTCCAGTGGGCCCGCAACCCGACATCCCGGATCGATTCATGTGCGGGAAGGTGCAGATGCAGCATCTCCTCGGTGTCGGGCGGCACCCACCATCCCCGTCGTCGTGCAAGGGACACGCACGTGACCGCGCCTCCGGCCTCGGCCGCTCGCACCAGATCCACCGGAGCCGAGGGGATGGCGATCCACCGGGCGCGGATGCGCTGCACTCCGCCCGCGCGGATGGCGGCTCGCACGCGGGGAGGGGCGAATCCCGCGGCCGCGGCATCGTCACGGTGCCCGATGCCATCACGATGAGAGAGCCAGGTGAGCAGGTCCATGCCGACAGCCTGCAATGCGGCTTCAGTGCGGGAGAGCCGGTCTGCGGAACCGGGGTGGAGATCGCGTCCGCACGCAGTTGTGGAGGATGAGCTCCCACTCGGCAGACGGAACGAGATCCGCCGCACGTTTTGCAGGACGCCCGCAACTCTGCAGGATGGATCCGGAGGATCTGACCTGTGGAAATGCAAATGCCCTGCGGAGTTGCGAACGCCGCGTTCCCGAGCGGAGAGCTCGGGGCGGCCGGATCCGGGGGTGCCGTGCGCGGATCGCGGATCTGTAGGCTCGAGGCGTGGATCCGTTCTGGGCCTTCGCCGCGGAGTTCTGGTGGACCGCACCGGTCGTCGCCGGGGCGGGGGCGGTGAGCGTGCTCGGTGCACGCCGCGGGGCCGCCGGGGGACGCCGGCTGGGCTACGACGCCGCGCGCCTCGACCTGCAGGCCGCGCAGCGGGTCGCGACGGAAGCGCGCCTCCGGGTGCGGGTCGCGCGGGCCGAGCTCGCGGGCCTCGTCGCGGGG